>QHXU01000027.1:16376-16742 GCA_003223065.1 Acidobacteriota bacterium
CCAGCCATTTAGCGCACAGGTGCGCGAGCCGCGCCGCAACAGTTTGCTGAACTTACTCCCGGCTGCCGGCTCTTTTTTGTGTTTAACTGAAGTATTAAGCTTGCATGGCAACTCTTGCCGGGGGAATTCCATCCCCTAAAACTCGCACCGTTTCCTGGGTCAGCATTGCGTGGTTCACGGCGCTGCTGGTTGCCGCCTATTTTCCGATTCTGAAATTCTTGGTCCATCAGTGGAGCGTCGATGAGAACGTGGGCCATGGCTTTTTCGTGCCGTTGGTAGCAGCCTACGTCGCCTGGAAGCGACGCGAAGAGATGCGGGCGCTGGAATTCAAACCCGCCTGGTGGGGTGTGGGCGTCATGCTATGGG
>QHXU01000028.1 GCA_003223065.1 Acidobacteriota bacterium
CAATTGCAAGACGGAAGCTCCGCACCGCCGGTGTTCGCGCCATCGCGCCAACTGGACTACGAATGTGAAGTCGGCTTTTTCATCGGCCATGGCAATGCGCTCGGCGCCCCGGTGCCGATCGCCGAGGCAGAAGATCACCTGTTCGGCGTCTGCCTGGTGAACGACTGGTCGGCGCGCGACATCCAGCGCTGGGAATATCAGCCTCTGGGCCCGTTTCTGGCGAAGAGCTTCGCCACAACGATCTCGCCCTGGGCCGTGACGATGGATGCTCTCGAGCCGTTTCGCGTGGCGCGCTACCGTCGTCCTGAAGGAGATCCGGCTCCGCTGCCTTACCTTGATTGCGAGGCGGACCGCGAACGCGGCGGTATCGCGCTCATTGTCGAAGTGTGGTTTTCCACGGCGAAGATGCGCGCGCAACGCACCCCGCCGGTCCGCCTGAGCCGGGCCGGATTCGAACAAATGTACTGGACCCCGGCCCAGTTGCTCACGCATCATGCGAGCAACGGATGTAATCTTCGTCCTGGCGACCTGCTCGCCAGCGGGACTGTTTCCGGTCCAGAGAAAGATTCACGCGGATGTTTGCTGGAACTCACGTCGCGCGGCACGGAACCGATTCAGCTGCCGGACGGCGAATCTCGTAAATTTCTCGAAGATGGCGACGAGGTCATCCTGCGAGGCTATGCCGAGCGCCCTAGCGCGCGCCGCATAGGGCTCGGGGAGTGCCGCGGTACACTAGTGCGTTAGCGAAGGATCTTTAAAGTGTTAATTGTAATGACTGCGCACGCGACCGAAACCGATATCGATCGGGTGCGCCAGAAAATCGAAAGCCTGGGCTTCCGCGCCCACATCATGCCGGGGGCGCAGAAGACAGCCATCGGAATCACCGGAAACCCAGGTCCCATCGATCCCGCCGAATTTGAAGATTTGCCCGGTGTGGCGGAGGCGATCCGCGTCTCGAAGCCCTACAAGCTGGTGAGCCGCGAGGTAAAGTCAGAGGACTCCATCATTAACGTCAGAGGCGTGCCCGTGGGAGGACCGGAACTGGTCTTCTGCGGCGGACCGTGTTCTGTGGAGAGCCGCGAACAGATTCTTGAATCGGCGCGCGCCGTGAAAGCGGCGGGAGGGCAACTGCTTCGCGGCGGCGCTTACAAACCCCGCACTTCCCCGTACTCGTTCCAGGGTCTCGGTGAGGAAGGACTGAAACTGCTGGCTGAGGCGCGCGAGGCTACCGGACTCGGGATCGTTACCGAGGCGATTGACGTCGAGACGTTCGAGTTGGTCGAGGAATACGCCGACTGTGTTCAGATCGGCGCGCGCAACATGCAGAATTTTTCGTTGCTGCGGCGCGCCGGGCGGTCGCGAAAGCCGATTTTACTCAAGCGCGGGATGTCCTCGACGCTCGAAGAGTTCCTGATGGCGGCCGAGTATGTTCTGTCGGAAGGTAACTATCAGGTGATTCTCTGCGAGCGCGGTGTTCGCACGTTCACCGACCACACGCGCAACACGCTCGACCTGAGCGTGGTGCCGGCGGTGCAGGGCTTGAGCCACTTGCCGATCATCGTCGATCCGAGCCACGGTACAGGCAAACGGGACAAGGTTCATCCCATGGCACTGGCTTCGATTGCGGCCGGGGCCTCCGGCCTTCTGGTCGAAGTGCATCCCACGCCGGACCGCGCGCTGTCGGATGGATACCAGTCGCTGTATCCCGAACAATTCCTCGAAGTGGTGAAGGATTGCCGCGCGATAGCCGCCCTGCTGGCGCACCGGCGGAATCGCCAACAAGCGTACGCATAGAAGCTAAGCAAGGTGATTGCAAGCCTCGCAGTCCGGGTACAATCGGGCTATGCGATACCTGTTCCTGGCCGCCCTCCTTTCGCTGGCACAGGCCGAATCGGTCGATCCGTCGTATTTGAAGCTGCTTGAATGGCGCTCGGTGGGCCCGGCGCGAGGCGGACGTGTGGAGGCGGTTGCCGGAGATCCGGTCAACAGGTTCGTGTTCTACATGGGTGCAACCGGCGGCGGTGTCTGGAAAACTGATGACGGCGGGATCACCTGGCGCAACGTCTCCGATGGATTCTTCAAAACCGGCTCAGTCGGAGCGATCGCGGTTGCGCCTTCGAATCCGAATGTAGTCTACGCCGGCATGGGCGAATCCTGTTTCCGCGGAGACACATCCCACGGCGACGGTGTCTACAAAACAACCGATGGCGGCAGCACGTGGAAGAATATTGGCCTTGCGCCGACGCGCCACATCGCCCGCATCCGCATACATCCCTCCAATCCCGATATGGTTTACGTGGCCGCTTTCGGCGACGGCTTCGGCCCGAGCGCGGATCGCGGCGTCTACCGATCGAGCGACGGAGGCGCGACCTGGAAGAAGATCCTTTATCGCACCCCGGATGCGGGCGCAATCGACCTGGTCCTGGATGAGCACGATCCGAAGGTGCTGTACGCCTCGTTGCTGGATTTCCGGCGCTTCCCTTGGGGATTACGGAGCGGCGGGCCCGGTACGGCTCTGTTCAAGAGCGCTGATGGGGGCGACACATGGAAGGACCTGACCGGCAATCCAGGGATGCCGCCGGGCTTAAAGGGACGCATCGGTATTGCGCAGAGTCCGGTGAAGCCGGAGCGCGTCTGGGCGATCGTCGACGCGGCGGAAGGCAAGAAGGGCGTTTTTCGCACGGACGACGGAGGGGCAACGTGGACGCGCGTGAGCGACAACGCCGAGCTTACGCAGCGCCCCTGGTATTACCACCACATCTTCGCCGACACAAAGGACGCCGACACCGTCTATGTGCTCAATATCGGGATGTGGAAATCAACGGACGGCGGCAAGACCTATCAACAGATGCAGCCGCCTCACGGCGATAATCACGATCTCTGGATCGATCCGAAGGATCCAATGCGGATGATCGAAGGCGACGACGGCGGCGCCACGGTGAGCTTCAACGGCGGCCGCTCCTGGTCGACGCTCTACAATCAGCCGACAGCGCAGTTCTACCACGTTGTTACGGATAACCAGTGGCCCTATCGTGTGTATGGCCCGCAGCAGGACAATAGCTCGCTCTCGATTCCCAGCCGTTCCGACTTCGGCCGGATCACCAACGAGGAAGCATACTCCTACGGGAACAGCGAATCCGGCTATGCCGCAGTAAACATCAAAGACCCGAACATCATCTATTTCGGCGATCATCATTGGCTTTATCGCCACGATCACCGCACTAACCAGACCCGCGACATCTCGCCCAATCCGGAGACCTGGTACGGATGGGGCGCGCGGGATATCAATTTCCGTTTCCAATGGACCTACCCGGTGATGACTTCGCCACATGATCCGAAGGTCATTTATGCGACGTCGCAGTTCGTGCACCGCTCGATCAATGAAGGGCAGAGCTGGGACATTATCAGCCCTGATCTGACGCGCCACGACCCCTCCAAACTCGAAAAGACCCCTTCTTACAACGACGAGAAGATCGGTGATTATTGGGGGCCCGTCACGCGCGACAACGCCGGCGTCGAGTGGTACAGCGTGATTTTTGCGTTCGCGGAATCGCCCGCCAGGAAGGATCTGCTATGGGCGGGCTCCGACGACGGATACGTACAAGTGTCTCAGGACGGCGGCAAGAGCTGGTCCAATGTCACGCCCAAGGGTTTGCCGGAGTTCTCGCTAATCAGCATCATCGATCCCTCGCCGCACGATCCAGCCGCTTGCTACATCGCCGCCACCCGCTACAAGCTGCAAGACCGGCATCCGTATCTGTTCAAGACTTCCGATTACGGCCGCACCTGGACCAGGATCAGCAACGGAATCCCAGAAGATGATTTCACGCGCGTGATCCGCGAGGATCCGGGAAGGCGCGGGCTTCTCTACGCCGGGACGGAAACAGGCATCTATGGTTCGTTTGATGACGGCGCGCAGTGGCAGCCTTTACAGCTCAATTTGCCCGCGGTGCCTGTGCACGATCTGGTTGTGCATCGCTCGGCTGATGGCTTGACCCACGATCTGGTCGCGGCTACGCACGGGCGCGGCTTCTGGATTCTGGATAACGCCGGAATGCTGGGGCAGATCGCTGACTTGAAGACGCGGGATGCAGTCACTGTATTCATGCCTGCCCCGGCAGTACGGGAGCGCATTTCCAATTCACACGTGGAGAACTTCGGTGGAGGCGCTGCAGCCGGACAAAATCCGCCGCCCGGCGTCGTGATTCCGTACTATCTTCGCGAAAAGCCGAACAGCCCGGTCACAATCTCGATCGCCGACCCGAATGGCGGCATGATCCGGACATTCTCAAGCGAAGCCGCTATGGCCGCCGAGGGTGGAACACGCCGGGGCCGCGCCGCCCCGCAGGGCCGCGTGACTGCCAACCAGGGCGCGAACCGTTTCGTTTGGAACATGCTGTATCCTCCCGCGCGGGTGAACCCGGGGACCGTGCTTCACGGTCCGCCCTTTGCCCCGACGGCAGCCTCAGGAACTTACAAGGTCACCGTCAAGGTGGACGGCCAGAGCGCGACACAAAATTTCAAAATCGTCACCGACCCTCGCGTGCAATACTCGGACGGCCAGTTAGCGGAGCAATTTTCGTTCCTGATGGCTGTGCGCGATCTGATCACCCAAACGCACGACGTGGTGCGCACCATCCGAGAGGCGCGCAAGCAGGCCGAAGCCTGGGCCGGCACTTCGCCGCAGCGCCAGGCCGAATTGAAAGCACTGAACGACAAGCTGTACGCGATCGAAGAGCGCCTCACGCAGTATCGCGCCCACGCCACCCAGAATCTGACCAATTATCCCGTCGGCATCGACGACAAGCTGACCCAGCTAGCTTCACTCAATTCGATGGCGGACGGGCCGCCCACGCAGCAATCCTATACGCGGTTCCAGGAACTCTCGAAAACCGTTGCCGAGCGGCGCGCCACCCTGGACGCGATCCTCGCTGAGTGGAAGGTGAAGCACCCTTGATTCAGGATTACTCGCCGACGACTGACCTGGCGCGAGCCTCGACGATCCCGGCGCGTTGGTACCTTGATCCGGAGTTGCTGGACCTGGAGCGCGAGAGAGTTTTCGGACGCACCTGGCAGCCTGTGGGCTTCGCCGCGTCGGCTGCGGAGCCCGGTACCTACTTCGCCTGTGAGATTGCGGGGGAGCCCGCGCTTGTGGCGCGCGCCAAGGACGGCGTGTTGCGCGCCTTCTCGAATGTCTGCCGGCACAGGGCGTCGATTGTGGCGGAGGGTAGCGGAAAGGCTGCCGCGCTCCGGTGCCCGTATCACGGTTGGACCTACGGGCTCGACGGGCGTCTGCTTGCCTGCCCTGAATTTGAAGGCGTTCTCGATTGGGACAAATCAGCCGTGTGTCTGCCACAGTTTCGCGTCGAAATCTGGGGGCCGTACGTTTTCATCAACCAGGATGCATCCGCGCCTGGCCTGAACGAAATCCTCGGCAATATTCCGCAGGAAGTCTCGAACATAGGCTGCGCGGTGGAAAAACTCGAGTTTTCGCAACGGCGCGACTATGTCATCGCGTGCAACTGGAAAGTGTACGTCGACAATTACCTTGAAGGCTACCATCTACCGGCTGCTCATCCGGGGCTGTTTCGGGAACTCGACTATGCGCATTATCGCGTCGACACGCATCGTTACTACTCGTCTCAATATGCGCCCATCCGGCCGCGGCGAGCAGGGCAAGAGAATCGCCGGTATGCGTATGATGCCGACGCACCCAGTGCCCTCTATTATTGGATTTTTCCGAATTTCATGCTCAACGTCTACCCAGACAATCTGAGCAGCAACATTATTGTGCCCCTCGGCCCGGATAAAACCCTGACGATCTTCGAGTGGTTCGCTTATCCGGGTTCGACGGTCCAGTCCGAGACGATCGCATTCAGCGATGAGATCCAGTTGGAAGACATCAGAATCTGCGAGGCTGTCCAGAAGGGCCTGCACTCCCGAACCTACAATACAGGGCGGTTCTCCGCGAAGCGGGAGAATGGTGTCCATCACTTTCATTTATTGCTGAATGAGTTCTTGCGGGACCGCGAATCAAACGTTGACTAAGGCGAACAAGAATCCTATTTCGTCCGCACAAAATCTATGTATCCGTGCCGTGGATCGGTGTTCACGAGTTTCACCCGGAGTTGGTCGCCGACGTCGACGCCATGCTGGCCGGAGACGAGAAGGCCTTCCGCGGGAGGGTTAAGGACTCGCACGAAAACGCCTTTCGGTGTGACGCCCGTCACAACGGCAGCGAAGCTCTCGCCGATCCGATGGCGGAGTGCGACAGCGGCGATCCGCTTGTGCATTTTCCGTTCGACTTTGCGCGCGGCATCTTCCTTAAGCGTGCAGTTGCGCGCAATCGAATCCAGCTGCGGGTCTGAATAGGGCGATGGCTGCCTGGCCAGTACCGATTTGATCAGCCTCTGTGTCACGGTATCGGCAAAGCGCCGGTTCGGAGCAGTCGAATGCGTATAGTCGTGGGCCGCCAGCGCAAAGTGACCCTGATCCTCGTGGCCTGCGCGCGCAAGCACATATTCGCCGGGTCCCATCAGCTTGATCACGGCCAGCGATACGTCGGCGTAATGTACTTCGTCTTCGGCTTTCCGTCTCTGGAGGAATGCGTTGAGCGCGCCCGAATCCGGTTCCGGGGGCAGCCTTTCGCCATAGCGCGCCGCAAGCTCGACGATGCGCGGCCAGCGTTCCGGCGTCCTGACGACGCGCCGGATGGAAGAAATGCCGGCGTTCATGAGCGTTCGCGCCATCACACCGTTCGCCGCCACCATGAAGTTTTCGATCAGCTCGCTGGCGCGATTCTTCTTACGCGCGTGAATGTCCTGCACCTGCCCGTCGGAAATGACCGCCTCGGGCTCCGCACGATCAATATCCAACGCCCCCATCCGGTGCCGTCTTTCGAGGAGGATCTGTGCGGCTTCGTCCTGCATTCTCAACTGCGCCTCCAAATCGGATGATGCGGCGATCTTGTCTGGCGCGGCGGAAGTCCCCTCGAGCCATGGTCCGACGGCGTTATAGGTCAACTGCGCCTGGTTCGAAACCAGAGCGCGATAAATCCCATTGGACGAAGGCGAACCGTCGCCGGCCACAACCATCTCCACCACCACCGCCAGTCTGACGGCGCCTTCGTTAAGCGACGTAAGGTCGGTTGACAGCTCCTCCGGAAGCATCGAAAACGTTCGGATGCCGGTGTAAACGGACGTGGTTTGCTCGGCCGCGTGCCGGTCGATCGGCGAGCCGATGGCCACGTCGGAATCGACATCGGCGACCGCGATGAGAACACGGATTCCTCCGTTCACACGCTCCGCGACTTCAGCCTGGTCCAGATCGCGCGAGGTGTCGTTATCGATGGATGACCAGCACAAATGACGCAAATCGCGCACATCCCCGTCCGCTGGCGCCAGCCTTGAGCGTGTTGACTTGCTGGCTGACGTCCGGGGGAAAATCAGGATTAAAACCTTCGTCGATCATCTCCTGGCGAGCGGCGGCGAAAAGATCGTAATCGATGTGAGGCATGAAATCGAAAGCCTATCACGATCGATGAGCGATTCGACACTCAGCCGCGGCGCAGGCGGATCTCGACGCCCCGCGCCACTGGTCGTGGTAGGTTTTCCGCGGCGCGGATCTGCTCCTTGATGAACTCGGCTCTTCTGCGCCGCTCGCCTTCACAGGACTTGCGGAGGGCGCTAGCCAGAATCCTGGTTAGCGGAGCAAACATCACGGCAATGTTGCTAAAAAAAGCAGTTCGCATCGACACTGAGTCGGGCTCCTGTTTTTCAGGCGCCGCCGCTAATCAGTATAAACAATGGGAGTCTTAGGAGACAAGGACTGTAACTATCGTGAAGGTACTGGGTAGAGCGGGCTAAGCCGCTGCACGGATCGGCCGGAGCTTTTATCCTCTTGATTCGAAAGGGTCAAGGTGCGACCGATACTAGGTAGTGAGTTTGCGCCAAGTTCGGAGATGCGGCCAATACGTGGCGCGTGGTGGGCGCGACAGGACTCGAACCTGTACCTCCTGCGTGTGAATTGCGTCGGCGGGGGTGGTACGGAGTGGTATGAAATCGCACTAAATACTACGGAGCAGAATAATTTGTCCCTGTTTTCCGCACTCAGTATCACTCGGCGCGATTCGATGGGATTCCCTAGGCCATTTAGGCGGTAGGGTCACAATCCACGTCACAAGATTTTGGACTGGCGGGAACATCGCCTGCGACCTCCACCACGGTCCGTCGGGGTTTTTCGCCCCCACGGAGAAAAACAGTCGTGCTTAACTCGCTCTGAAAAACTCGTCTAAAACGTCTCTTTCTTCCGGTCTCCTCCGAACCACAGCGGTTCGGACTTCACCAGGTCGCAGGCCACGTGAGAACCTTCTGCTGCAGGCCCCAGATGAATCTCGTCCACTCCCATCTGCCGCAACGCCGTTTTCGCGGCTGCCGCCGATCAGCGCCTCCAGGATGTCGTCCGCAGAGAACACAGAACTGATGCGCAACCTCCGCTCCAGTCGCTCCCTGCGCCGCGTGGTGTCTTCGTCGGGTTCACGGTAACCGAGCTCACTTGGATGAAGCACTTTAGAATATGGCTTCATGATCCCGGCTGCGCTGTGGTAGCCCTTGTCGGCCACCACCTCTTGGACTCCCTCGGCGAGCGGATCAGGGCTGCGATCGGCTCGCCTTCGAGCCGCTTCATTGCTGCACCCATGTCAGTTATCATCGTTATCATCAGGGTTAGACCCCTTGCTGCTTACGTGAACATCGCGACCACACGCGAGTTCGCGGTCCGCGCGACGCGAAGCTTACGGTATGCCGCGTCCTTTTCTTCCTTCGAGCCAAAAGTACCGGCATGAGTACCTTAGCGCCTCCTTTATAAACCACACCGACGGCGGGAGCTATTTTCTTTCTAGACCGAAGCATCTTTTTCGTTTAAAAAAAGTTCCATCGCCTGGGCGTAGAACGGTCGTTCATCGGATTCATCGGAACTCCTTTCTTCGTACATTGCTGGCGGAGGCATGGCTGATTTCACCCGGGCTCTCTGATTTCCGGCAGACAATCCCATAAACATTGAGCAGACTGCCCGGATGTCGCGCGCCGAACACCGCGTTAATGGCCGTCCGGAGCACCTTGGGAGGCGTCGATCAACAAAACAATCTCGGACCTTGCATGACCGAGTGGACCGGAAGTTCCACTTCCTTGCCTGGACCTAACCCTTGCTATCGTTGCTGCTCGGGAGGAAGGGTGGAAAGTTCGAGTGCCTGGGTATAGTTGGGTTTCGAATGTATCAGAGATTCTACATTCCGGGCGGTCTCTGCCGCTCGAATGTGTTTATATGCGGAATCCCTACTCCAATTCCAACGGCTCCGACAGTATTCTTCGAAGGTGGCGAACTGATCAGGCTGCGTTCCATGATCGGCGGAGGGGAGAGCGACTGGTGCTTGTCCGGAGATCGCGATTTTCGGGAGGTGGGCTCCTTTGACTAGGAGTTCTAACTCGCCTGCTTCGCTTCCCGATGAGCTTGGCAATTGTGTTGCCCGAAGGCCGTCACGACGGCTTTTGAAGGAGCCAAACCGGTGAACTCAGCACTGATTGGAATAGTCCAGAAGCACTGAGAGCAACGCCAATGGGTAATGTGCCCCTTGACGTCAACAATGGGCTGAAGTTTTCTTGTGGTTGGCCCGTTACGATCGGCCATTCCGCAACATCGCCGCCTAAAGAGAATTATAGGGTAGGAGCTGCTTCGGTGGTGCGCTATTTTCTGTGTGTTCACGACGCCGGTTAAAGCTGGGCGTCACCCAGGGCTAGTCTGAGCGGAGTGTAGGTCGCGACTCACACTCCCGTAAGCCAAGCGCCGACACTGCATTTTGGGGCTTGATCGCCCCCCGACGCCGGGACTAGGCTGTTGGGGAAGGGTTCGCTTATCCAGAGTAAACTGCAGGAAAGACGGCAGAGTAAACTGCAGGAAAGACGGGAACTGCTCTCCTAATCGAATCCAATCCGATGCCAGGAGGGCAAAATGAACCTCCCGAATCTTCATACTGATCCCACGCTGGCTATGGTGGAATGGCGCTACCAGCTCATTAAGCCCTGTCCGGCCGTCTCAACATTCGGCAAACTCCACGAGAACGTAATCCGTACTCTGGTGATCCCGAAGGACGAGTTGATCACCGTCGTCAATGGCCCCCTCAACGGCGCGCGCCTAGTGGATATCGAATGGGACGCCAAGCCGTACATTATGTTCACCGAGCACTTGCGCAACTGCGGTCGGAGGCTGGGTATAGCCACCTAGCTTCGGGCACGGCCCCGGGGTGC
>QHXU01000510.1:0-2009 GCA_003223065.1 Acidobacteriota bacterium
GGGCGAGGGGAACCCGGCATGGGAAATCACCACCTCGCGCAAGTGCCGCCCGTCATGCAGCAAGGTTTGCTCCTGCATTTCCGGGGGCTGACGATTGTAGAAAATGCCGGCGCCCCCCCGCAGAACGGTCCGCCGGCCGCCGGGTGCATAGGCGAAGGCTAAACGCGGAGCGAAGTTGTTGTAGTGTGAGATGTTCGATTGCAGTTCGTACCGGAGTCCCATCAGAACCGATAAATTCGAACCCAACCGTACTTCGTCCTGGAAGAACGAGTAGAACTCCTGCCTATGGTAATAAACCTGGGGGTTTCCTTGATTGATAGTGAAGACTTCCGGGAGGCCTTCGGTAAAACTGGCGAGACTCGAAAACTTAAACGTGCCACCAAAGTTGGCGGCGTCGTAGGTGCTGAAAATGCGTGGCCTCAATCCCGCTCCAAACCTCATTGTGTGGTTTCCTCTGATGTAAGTAGCCACGTCCGCAAGTTCGCCGCCGTTCTCCCGCAGGCGTAGGGAGGCTTGTGCCCCGCCGCCGCTGAAGGCGCCAGGAACAACAATGGCCGGCTCGTCGGTGCGGCTGTAGTCCTCGTCGGAATTGTGTACGACCTTGAGGCGTAGCTCGTTTAAAAATGCCGGCGATAGCGTCGAGAGGTACGAGAGGTACAACTGGTGCTCGCGTTTGAAGATATCGAATGCGCGCTCGGGCAGATTGAAGCCCCTTACCCCCTGATTTCGCTGAGAGACGTCTCTGAACTTGTATCTGAATATGAACTTGGTTGTCGGACTTGGCCGAAAATCAAGGCGGCCCAGCAAATTGGTTCTGCGCACGGGCGCGCCATAATTGGTCATGATGAGCGCATCCGGCGTTTGGGCTGTCACTGCGTAGGAATTCTGGTGCACAAAATATTGGCCGGCGATAAAAAACTTCACGTTCTTCCAGGCCGGTCCGTCCAACTGTCCTTCCCAAACTCCGTGTTGTTTCGGAGGCCGGCTAGGGGCAAAGGCATCGCGTGCATCCAGCCGCCAATTATCCAAGGTGTACATCAGAAGCCCGCCATAGTGACGGCTGCTTCCTTTCCTGGTGGTGACTTCAAGGCGTCCCTTTCCCGGCCGCGCCCATTCGGCCGAGTATGGGTTCTGATTAATATTAATCGTCTTAATGGCTGACACGGGCAGGTCAAGCCCATCGCTTTCCACGCCGTCGACTATGATCTTCGGACCTCCTATCCGAGCCGTCGCCGGATCGGTGAAGAGGGATGCAACTGCCAGCGGATCACGTTCTTTGACAGGCAGATTCTGAAGCCAGCCTCGGTCGATCGGAATTGCGTCCAGATTATCTTGGGCCGACGGCGCGGAGTGGAGCCGCGCTGTTACGTCCACCTGGGTCGCGTCCTCGGCGACCTCCAGGCGTACCTGAATCGGCCGCCCGGGGTCGGCATGCACCGACACCGGGACCTCCGCCTCTTCGAAACCCTGAGCCTTGACCTTCAGAATGTAGTGACCCAGTGGTAGTCCCGTGAATTCAAATTGACCTGTACCATCAGCGGCTGCCGCTGATTCCTCGCTGGTGGACCGGTTCTGGAGCTTCAACCGGGCATTGGGCACACCTGAACCCGTGGGATCCTGGACCATTCCTTTGAGCTCTCCTAAAGCTTGGGCCTCCGCCGTTGCCCGAATTAAGCAAAACAAGAGCGCGAGGGCCGCTGCCAGCGGCACCAGGCGCGGACGTGCCGTTCTGCGCGAACTCCTCAAAAGATCATCAAGCCGGAACAGGAAATCGAAGTCGATGCCGGTCATGTTAGTTCTCCTTAAATAAATGCTGAGCTTCATTCAAAAGAGCGGAGACCATTTGCACCCGATTGGGCGGGCGTTCAGCCACTCCGATGACGTAGGCCAACTTAAGGTATGCGACGGCCTGATAAAAACGGATTCGCGCCTCAGAATGATCCTGAATGCCCGCTTTGTATGAGGCTTCGAAGCTCTCGGCCCATTGGAAAGAGTCATTCGAGGTCCCA
>QHXU01000510.1:2031-2619 GCA_003223065.1 Acidobacteriota bacterium
ATCAATCGCAGGTGAGCCAAGAAGTGCCCCACGTCGAATAGAGGGTCGTAATGGCAAAACTCATCGAAGTCCAAAGCAGTCAGCTGATCGCCATCGAACAGCAGGTGCTCTGGCGTGAAGTCCCGATGAGTGGGAGCCGGTGTCCAGCCAGAGATTGACGAGCCACGCTTTCCGACGCTGCTGAGGATGTCGCTATAGAGCCGGCCGGCTTTGGGAAATGCCTCAGTCAAGTGCCGCCCCTGTACGGATAGAGTATGGAGATGGCGGCCGAAATCATAACGCCGGCCCCGACGTACGCCGCATGTATGGAGCTTGAGCAGCCACTGAGCCGCCCGCGCCAACGCCTGCGACACATCCGCACGGGCAAGAAGTAGAGAGCGAAGCGATTCGCCCCTCGCCCAGTCCAGAATCACGAGATGGCGAGCCGGATCGTAGGCCAGGGGTTCCGCGACGGTGAAGGGTCCCGCAGCGAATCCATGCGAGCGCAATTGCCGTAAAGTCTCATAGACCTCCGCGCCCTTGTCATCGGGATACAGCCTCACCGTCAGACGCCGGGTTTCGGCGGAACCGCCTTTGCGGACGATTAGG
>QHXU01000029.1:0-556 GCA_003223065.1 Acidobacteriota bacterium
TCGCCTCCGAGATTCTCCGCCCGCGGGTGACCGCCGGTGGACTGGACGCCGCCTCGTGCATCAAGGCGTGGACATATTCCAGTTTCTCCAATGCCTTCCAGCCATGGTATCGTTTGCGCCATTCCTCCGGCGGGGTCGCCAGCCAGACCGCGAACGTTTCGGCGAAATCCTCGTCGGGGTGCGCTTGCGCATACCAGTTCGGAAGGTGGCGCACGAAGCTTCTGCTGTGAGGGCGCGGCCGGTAGGTTTCCGGCGTGTACTCCGTGTCGGGACTCCCAAAGATCTTCTGCCATTGCCTGCGCGATGAGAATTTGTAGGCATGATCGATGGCGTGGCCGCACTCGTGCCGCAGGAGCATCCGGCACCATTCCGTTGTGCCTCCTTCTACTTCCAACATCTGGTGCAATTCGAGTGTCTTAAGCCTTGGATGAGCGAGATAGAAAGGAATTGCGATCGCCGGCACGCCTTGGGGAGAAAACCACTCATCACCCAGGTAGCAATCGGGCCGCAGGCTGACTCCGCGCGCCGCTAGTTCCTCGAGCAACTGCCCGACTTG
>QHXU01000029.1:605-9754 GCA_003223065.1 Acidobacteriota bacterium
CGCAATGCGAGCATCTCCTCGTCCTTGAGCGCGATCCAGGAGGGCTCCGGCCGAGTCTCCATGATTCCATCGTAGCTAAGGAAGGACTGCTAACTCACCTGATGAGTAGTACTAAGGCTTTCGCCCGACTGTCTAAAAGCACGTATCGGCCTAATATGAAACATCGGCCTTGTGATGCGATTGAGCCAGTGATTTCGGAGGGGGGCCTTACACTTTGGAGAAACGAAAACGTGCAGTGGCATCGATCTGCCTGCTCGTATTTCTACTCATTGCCACGGCTTTCTTTCTCTCCCGCCAACCGGCCCAAACGTATCGAATCGGTTACGCCAACTTCCCACCCTACATGACAAATGGGAATGGCTCTCCCGGCGGTTTCGTCGTGGACGTAATCGCCGAAGCAGCACGTAGACGTGGAATTTCGATTAGATGGGTTGCGGTTCCGCAAGGACCGGAGCCGGCTCTGAAGGCAGGGACCATCGATCTTTATCCTTTCCTGGCCAACCTTCCTCGCCGTAAGGGACAATTCCATTTGAGTCAGCCGTGGTGGGAGAATGGCCTGGCGCTGGTGTTCAACAAGAGCAGCGCTTTCAGAGAACCATCGCAAATGGACGGAAAACGCGTCGCGTTTCTCGATCCATCCATTAGCGCCGAGATTGCCGTCCAGGTATTTCCGCGATCACAGTACGTGCCGAAACGCGATTATTACGACGTGGTCGGCGCCGTATGCTCGGGCGAGGCAGATGCCGCATTCCTTACAATCCGCCTCTTCCATGAGCTGCTGCAAGATAGAGTGGCGCAGTGCGAAGCGACTTCGTTGTCGTCGACAGTCGTTCCAGACGCGACGATCCTGTACAGCATCGGCGGCCAACCCAGCGCTGCGCGCGCGGCCGACCAGATTGCAGCCGAGATTGGAAAGATGGCGTTCGACGGCACCATGGCCAAAATCGGCGGACGCACCGGCGTTTTGGTAACCAACGAAGCGAAGCTTTTCAGAACACTTCTGCAAGCCCGGCGGCGGACCGGATTCCTGGCGTCCTTGGTGGTCGTGCTGGCAATTGTCATCTTATTCGTGGTTTGGCAGAATCGACGCGTCCGGGTAGCTCGAAGGATCGCTGAACAGGCACGGCAGGCGGAATCCGAGTTTCTCGCCAACATGAGCCACGAAATCAGGACGCCGATGAACGGAGTGCTCGGAATGATCGGGCTGGCGCTGGATACAAGGCTCACCGCCGAGCAGCGGGACTATCTCGAGACCGCCAACCATTCGGCGCTCGCGTTACTGAGCGTGCTGAACGATGTCCTGGACTTCTCGAAAATCGAAGCGGGACGACTTGATCTCGAGCAGATCGAGTTCTCGCCGGAACAGGTGGTCGAGGAATGCTGCAAGACGCTCGGGGTTGAATCGGATAAGAAGAACCTGCGTATTCTACGCAAAGTTTCGGAAGGCGTTCCCCCGGTTTGCATGGGAGACCCGAATCGTCTGCGCCAGGTGTTGCTCAATCTGATCGGCAATGCGATCAAGTTCACGAATCAGGGAAATATTCGCGTAACCGTCAGCGTCGCTGGGGAACGCGCAACCGATCTGTCGCTGCACTTTGCGGTAGCGGACACTGGAATCGGAATTCCCGAGGAAAAACAACACGTGATCTTCGAGGCATTTTCCCAAGCCGACCAGTCCATTACGCGCAGGTTTGGCGGAACCGGCCTGGGATTGACCATTTCGGCGCGACTGGTTGGATTGATGGGTGGAAAAATCTGGGTCGACAGCCAGCGAGGTTCAGGAAGCACGTTCCACTTCACAGTGGTCCTCGGCCGCGCCCAACAAATGCCGGTTCGGGTTTGGCAAGGCCATCAGCCACAAGCAGTAGACTGAGGGAAGGGACAGCATTGCTGCCGCCGAGCGCCTTATGGCTGCCCGCGTTTTTGTTGCACTGCTTCTTTCCGGCTGTTTTTCGAGTTCGCGCGCGGATGACTCGCGCTGGCTCGACGTTCCCTTTGTAGCGCAATCCGGGGAGGGCTGCGGGGCCGCGTCAATTGCAATGGTCATGCAGTACTGGATCAGGCAGGATATGCGGATCGAGCCCTCCGCCGCGGATGGCGATCGTATCTACAAGCTCCTCTCCTCGTCAGGGAAAGGCATCTCAGGTCAGGCGCTGAAGCGATATCTGGAGGCGCAAGGCTTCGACGTTTTCGTCTTCGACGGCGAGCTTCGAGATTTGCGCCAGCACTTCGAGAAAGGACGGCCCGTGGTCGTTTGCTTCGCGCCGAACGGTTCACGGGGCCCGCTACATTACGCGGTGGTGGTCGGGATAGCAGATGGCGCCGTGCTGTTGAATGATCCTGCGCGCGGAAAGCTGGTTCGCGAAGACCTGCCGCGCTTCGAGCGGGCCTGGAAAGCAACACGAAACTGGGCGCTGCTCGCTGTGCCGCGTCAGGCCCGATGAGGCGTCCGCTCCACCCGTTGATGGTGGGGGCGTTTAGCGCGATTGCGCTTGCCACAGGCCAGGCCACGCAGGAGATCGATCGCCAGGTCCGGACACTCTACGAGCACGGCGAATGGGCCGAAGCCGCGCGGCTTGCGACTCAGCCGGACGGACATTCAGCCGACCTCGATCTGTATCGCGGCTTGGCTCTGGCGCGTCTCGGGAAACTGGACGCTGCCGAGCAGGCGTTCCTGGATGGACAGCGGACACACCCTGCCGATCCGAGATTCGCGCTGGAACTGGCTGGCGTCGCCTATCGACGGCAAGACATCGGAACAGCCAAGAGACGTCTAATGGAAGCGCTGCACCTGGACCCGTCCAACAGCTATGGCAATGATTTCCTGGCGTCCCTGTTCCTCCTGGACGGCAACTTGCCCGGCGCGTTGAAGTATTGGAATCGGATCTACAAGCCGCTCGTGCAGAATCTGCGTTTTGAACCGGCGTTGAGTCTGCGGCCCGTGCTGCGAGAGCGGGCATTCGCGATTTCAGCGGGCCAGGTCTTCACGCTCGACCGGCTCCAAACCACCGAAGCCAATCTCGATCGCCTGGGCGTGCTGGCGAGCTATCAGTTCGACCTGGCGCCGCGAGATGATCAACGATTCGATCTTACGTTCCGCTCCTTAGAAGGAACTTCATTCGCGGGCGGTTGGCTGGGCAGAATCCTCCCACTGGCGCGCGGGCTGCCGTACCAGACTCTCGACCTCGATCTCTACAATCTCGGACAACGCGCCATCAACCTCAATGCGCTCGGCAGATGGGACCCCGACAAACGGCGCATTGCCATGGATATCAGCGGTCCAGTGCGCCTGAACCCGCGATTGAAATACCGGCTGGCTGCGGACGCCCGCGACGAGAACTGGGACCTGCGGTCGACCTACTTCGGGAAACCAGGCGGGCTGGACGGGCTGCTCCTTCGCAAGATCGAAGCAGGCGGCGAATTGATCTTCGGCGTGAACGGAAAGTTGCAATGGACACCGGCGCTATGGGTTGCGCGGCGCAGTTTCGATAACGGCGGCGAAAGCCATGTTTTCGCCGATAGCTGGTCATTTGAGCTGCGCAACGCGTTGACATACCGGCTCTGGACCTGGCCGGAGCGGCGAGTCCGGGTGGAGTCGGCCGCGGTGCTGCGAACCGGCAGGGTGCTGACCGGGGCACCGTCCCGATTCGTGATCACGCAGGGGGCGCTGAGCGGAATCTGGCTGCCGCAATCGAAGGGCGATGACCTCACCGTTGCCGCACGAATCCGGTCCGGCAAGGGTTTCGGAGCGTTGCCGTTCGATGAGTTTTTCATGCTGGGTATGGAGCGCGACAACGATTTGTGGCTGCGCGGGCACGTGGGGACTCGGGACGGCCGCAAAGGTAACGCGCCGCTTGGCACCCAATATTCGCTTTTCCAGACCGAAGTCGAACGGACCGTTTTCAAGTTTCCTCTGGTTCGCTTTCAAATCGGACCGTTCTTCGATGCAGGACGAATCGGTGATCCTTCGGGACTATTCGGATCCCGTGGATGGATGAAGGACACGGGCCTGGAAGCCAGGATCAAGACGCTTGGTAACGTTACGTGGAGGATCGTTTACGGACGCGACCTTCGCGACGGCCGCGGAGTGTTTTATACCGCCGTGTCGAGATAGATCATTTGTTGATCACAGCCACCACAACCAGAATGACGACAATCAAACCAATCAGCGCGAGCAACCCTACGATGAAACCGCCCTGCACGTCCTGTTCAGCCGCGCGGGACCGATCGGCGAACCGGGACAGCTCTTCATCGTTCAGAGTCGAAACCGCTTTGCGCACCTGGTCCTGATTGATGTTGGCCTTCTGAAGAGCCTGTTGTGCGGCGGGCAGCGAAAGCACACGGTCGATGTCCGACAAGTTCTGCGCCCTTGTTTGGGCGGCTGATCGCAGATCGCGCTGCAGGTCCGGCAACGGAAGTACGTGTTCCTGAGCGAGGATAACCCCTGGGTTCAGGAACATGAACAACACTGTAAAGACGGTTACAAGGGCCCAATCCCGCTGCATCTGACGTTTCATTGCCCCCTCCTTCGCGTGGTGCGACGCGGCTCTCTAACCAAGTAGATGGAAGAAGGTGAAAAATGTTTCCCGGCGCAGGCAGGGATCTATCTTGCCGCGACGATCACCAGTATGAGCACCGCGGTTGCCAGGGCGATGATGATATAAGTGATCTCCTGATTGGTGAGCGCGCCTCCAACGAGGTCCGCCTGCGCCTGATCGGTTCGCGAGGCTAAGCGAGCCAGTTCTTCGTCGCTTAGAAGCGCCACAGCCCGTTCCACTTTGTCTCCGTCGATTTTTGCCGTGCGCAAGGCGCGCTGGGCAGGCTCCGACGAGAAAAACTTGTGGGTCTTGGCGAGATTCGTCTGCCGCGTTTGTCCCGCGGACGCGATCTGCTTGAGCAATTCGCCGGTCGGCACCACGTGATTCTCCGCCGCCAGGCTCGTGGTTGCGGCCACTACGAAGCTCAAAACCAACACGACTGCCTTGCGAATGGCACACTGACTCAGGAACATCAGGACCTCCCTTTCGCCTAATTACACTTTACCCAATGAAAGATCATTTACGGACATGCCGCGTTTCATGTCCAGCCTTCGCCAGTTCGGCCACGGCGCGGTCCAGGTCAGCGCCGGCTGCAAGCAGGTAGTCCGTGTCGAACGTCGAAACGACGAAAATCGGGATTCCGGCCCGGGCAAGCGGTTCAGCCAATGCCGCAAGCACACCGCTGAGCGAGAAATCGAGTGGCCCCTCGACTTTCAGGCATCGCCATCCGCCGCGGCAGCGCACGCTCTGAGGAATTTTCGCGGCATCGCATACAATCGAAAGCTCGTCCGGCGTGTGAGTGATGGAGAGCAGTTCGCCGCCTGAGGCCCAATCGGGTACGGCGTGCGCACCGTCCAGCCGTGCGATGCCAAAGGTGCCTTGAAGAAGATCGAGCCGCATTGTGCCTGAGCCTATCATGGAAAAGTGCGGGGAAACGTGCAGCCTGCTGTTACATCTATCACCCGCCAGCAGGCATTGGAGCGGCTGCGTTCTGAAACGTTCGACGTCCTGATACTCGGCGGCGGCATCAACGGCGCCGGCACGGCTCGGGATCTGGCCCTGCGGGCGTGTGTGGCGCAAGTTCCGCTCCGCATCGGGCTGATCGAACAAAACCACTTCGGCTCGGGTACCAGCAGCAAGAATTCGCACCTGATTCACGGCGGTCTGCGCTATCTACGACAGCTCGCGTTTGGGCTGGTCCGGGAATCGCTCCACGAGCGAGCGGTGCTTCTGCGCATTGCGCCGCACCTGGTCGAGCCGCAATTGTTCCTCATGCCGCTGGCCGGTCTGGCGCGTGAGATCTATTACAATCTTGGCCTGACGCTTTACGACCGGCTTAGCGGGAATGAGACGCTACCCCATCACCGGCGTCTTTCGCTCGTGGAAGTCCGGCGGCTCGAGCCGGCGCTCGCTGCGCCCGGCTTAACCGGCGCGGCCGAGTTCCACGATGCGCAGGTCCGCTCCGGCCGCATGGTGCTTGAGAACGTCTTCGAGGCGATCGCCAATGGCGCTGCTTGCGCAAACTACGTTCGCGCCGAAGCCCGGGAGCGCGATCGCGGCGGCTTGTGGCGCACGCGGCTGCATGACACGATCTCCGGCCAGATATTCGAAACCGTAGCGCGGGCGTTGATAGACGCAACCGGTCCCTGGGCGCATGATCCCGCGCCACGGCTAGTGCGCGGTTCACATATCGTGCTCCCGCGCCTGAACGCGAGCGACCACGCCATCGCCTACTTCGAGGATGCCGGGCGCATCATTTTCCTGATTCCATGGGGCGAGCGGCGCGATCGAACACTCGTCGGCACCACGGACGTCGATCACACAGGTTCCCCGGATGAGGTTCACATCTCTGAAGAAGAGACCCGTTATTTGCGCTCGATTGCAGAACGGCTTTTTCCGCAAAGCGCCCAATATGAGCCGGTGGCCACGTTCAGCTCTCTACGCCCCCTGCTGGCTTCTACCGGATCCCCGACGCGAGCCAGCCGCGAGTATCACATCTTCTTCGATGCACACGGCGTTCTGCGCATCACCGGAGGCAAGTTCACCACGTATCGGCTGATGAGCGAAGAGGCGGCGAACATGATAGCCGCCGAGATTGCGCCTGTCCTGCGCGATGTCCATGTAAGTGCCGATCGAGCGTTGAATGGAAACACGCGCGAAGCTGTTGACGAGCTGCTAGCCGGAGCCGGGCAGCTCGCCGCCAGTTATGGGATCGAGACGTCCGAAGTAACCATGCTGGTCAGACAATACGGCGTTCTCGCTCCCGCCGTGCTGGAGTATATTCCAGCCGAAGCTCCCGCCAATCTTTCTCGCCTGGATGCCGCACGACTGAAATACGCGGTACAGCACGAGATGGCCCAGTACGCCCGGGACTTCCTGGAAGTATCCACCACACTCGCGCACGAAGGCCGGCCCGCCCTGCTGCCTCCGGGTTGCGGAGTCCGCGCTTCTCGTTCGGAGTGACCGCCGCCCGCAGGCTTTATTGAGTGCGTGGATCGCCGCGCTTCACTTGCGCGCGTCGGCGGCCTTGCGCGAGGTTTTCCGCAGCTTTTGCTTTGGCCGGGTCGCTGATCTTGATATTGTTTACCACCTGGAGCGCTCCCGCGGCTTTCGCCATGCGGGTGGCTGCGCCTTTATGCTGCACTACATCCGTCTGGCCTTCCCAAAAGGCAACGCCGCCCTGTACACGCACGGTGAATCCGTCCTTGCCGATTTTCGACTTTTCAAGTTTTGCCCGGATGGCCGCCTCGACCGCCTTATCTTCCTGAGCACTGGCGCCCTGCGGCGCGGGCGGCTTTGCTTTGGCCACCGTTTTGGCGTCGGCAGCGAACGCAGCCGCAGCAACGCAGATTGTGACTAAGACTTGTAGCATTGCTCTTTAGTCCGGAAGACACCGTGATAATCTCAGAGGATTGTGAGAATAGTGCTGTTAATGTTATTCGGCTGGCGCGCGCTGGCCGCGCAGGCCAGCGACCCGATCAACCAGCTTTCGCCCGGCGATCTCGTGCGAGGCAAGAAAATCTACGAGGGCCACTGCGCCCTGTGCCACGGCCAGACTGGGACCGGTGGCAAGGGCCCACCCCTTGCGCAGCCCACGCTGCGGCATGCAGCCGACAGCCAGCGTCTTTTCGAGGTGATCAAGCGCGGCATCCCCAATTCCGAAATGCCGGCCGCGTGGCAGCTTACGGATCGGGAAGCGTGGCAGGCGGCGGGTTACGTGCGCTCGCTCGGCCGGACCACAGTCGTCCCCCTCACCGGAGATCGCGAGCGCGGCCGTGCTATTTACGAATCGAAGGGCGGATGCTCCGGCTGCCGGCTCGGGTCTCGGTCCGGAACTGACCGAGATCGGCGCTCGCCGCAATGCCGAATACCTGCGCGAAGCGCTGCTCAAGCCCGGTGCGGCCGTGCCCGAGGGCTTTCTCGTCGTCCGTGCGACCACCCGGGAAGGGAAGGTGGTGCGTGGCATTCGGGTGAATGAGGACTCTTTCACCATTCAGTTGCGCGATGCCGGCAATCGCTTTCACTCCTTTCGGAAGAGCGAGCTGTCAAGCCTCAAAAAGGAATTCGGCGAAAGCCTCATGCCGGGCTACGCATCGAAGTTCACGGCCGCCGAACTCGATGATTTGGTCGCGTATCTTGCCAGCCTTCGAGGTGAGTCATGAAACGCATCGCCCTTTTTCTCATGCTTACGATGGCCGCTTCGGCCCAGGTGCCCTACGACCGGATTCGCCGGGCCGCCGCCGAGCCAGGACATTGGCTCACGTATTCGGGAAACTACGAAGCGCATCGCTTCTCGCCGCTGGCGCAATTGACCCCTGCAAACGTGGCCCGCCTCAAGCCCGCCTGGGTGTACCAGGTGCAGAACCGCGGTGGAGTGGAGACCACGCCGCTGGTTGTGGATGGCGTGATGTACATCACCGAACCGCCGACGGTGGTCAGCGCGCTCGACCTGCGAACCGGCCGGCGCCTGTGGACCTGGGAGCGAACCCTGCCAAACGATCTGCAGACCATCGGGTTCGGACGCGTGAACCGGGGCGTGGCAGTACTGGGTGACATGGTTTACGTCGGAACGCTCGACGCGCATCTCATCGCGCTCGATGTGCGCTCCGGCGCGGTGCGATGGGACGCCGAGGTCGCCGATTACAAGTCCGGGCACTGCATCACGGCCGCGCCTCTCGCGATTGACGGAAAAATCATTACCGGCATCAGTGGCGGAGAGGCGGGTATTCGCGGTTTCCTGGACGCATACGACGCGAAAACCGGAAAACGTTTGTGGCGTTTCTGGACGATTCCCGGCTACGGCGAGCCGGGCAACGATACCTGGCACACTCCGGATTCGTGGAAGACCGGAGGCGGTTCCACGTGGGTGACAGGCTCCTACGATTCGCAGCTCAACCTGATTTACTGGGGCACCGGGAATCCTGGTCCCGACTGGAACGGCGATCCGCGGCCCGGCGACAACCTCTACACGTGTTCGCTGGTTGCGCTCGACGCGGCGACCGGAAAGCTGCGCTGGCATTTTCAGTTCACGCCCCATGATGTCCACGACTGGGACGCCACGGAAATTCCGGTTCTGCTCGACACCGTGGTCCGCGGAAAGCCGCGCAAGGT
>QHXU01000029.1:9774-14658 GCA_003223065.1 Acidobacteriota bacterium
TTGGCACCCCCTATGCGAAGCAGACCTGGGCCAAAGGGCTTGACGACAGGGGCCGGCCCGCGGTGCTGCCGAACACGGAGCCGAGCGAAGAGGGCACGATGGTCTGGCCAAGCCTGCAAGGCGCGACCAACTGGTTCAGCCCGTCCTACGATGCGGGACGCAAGCAATTTTACGTTTCGGTCCGCGAAATGGCAGCGTACTACTACAAAGGCGAAGCCGAGTACAAACCAGGTACGTTTTTCGCCGGCGGCGGCGAGCGCGCGCTTCGCGGCGACGAGGCGTTCGGCGCCATTCGTGCGCTCGATGTCTCGACCGGCAAGAAGAAGTGGGAGTTCCGTCTGCAGTCTCCGCCATGGGTGGGCGTGCTCGGAACTGCCGGCGGCCTGGTGTTCGGCGGCTCAAATGAAGGTAACTTCTACGCGCTCGACGCTGAGTCCGGCAAGGCGCTATGGGAGTTCCAGACCGGCGGCGGCATGGCCTCAAATCCGATTTCGTTTCTGATCGGCGGAAAGCAGCACGTGGCCGTCGCGGCCGGGCACGCGGTTTTCGTGTTTGGCTTGTGACTGGCGTTTCTCTTCGATCGCTCCTCTTCGCGGCTCTGGCGCTTGTGGCCGCAACTCTCTTTGTAATCGACTATAGCCAACCGCGCCAGCGCATCCTGCCTGTCTCGGTTGGTTTGGCCGTGACAGCAGTAGGAACTACGTTCCTGCTCTTGCGCTCTTGGAACATGCGCATCGCTCGATTAAGGCGCCTCGCTGAAAGTTTGCCGGGCGGCGCGCTTCGTGACCGCCCCGCCGGCGAAAAGACGCTCGACTTGTTGGAACGGTCCCTCGCTGGGGTTGCGATCGAGGTTCATAAGCTTCTTGATCAGATGAACTTCGAGTCCGCCCGCCGTGACGCGATTTTATCGGGAATGACGGAAGGGGTTCTCGCCGTGGACCACGAGTTGCGGGTCACCTTCTGCAATCCTGCGTTCCTCAAGGCGATTGGCTTTCGTGGAACGAAGTTCGAGGGACTGTCACTTTTGGAACTGGCCCGTGATCCTGAATTACTCGATCTCCTCCGCGAGGTGCTGAGCGCGGGAGAGCCTCGTCAGCTCCATTTCAAACTCCTGGCTGCGAACGCACGCACCTTTGATGTGCATGCCACTCCGTTGGCCACGGCCTCCGGACCGGGCGCCATCGCCATTCTTCATGACACTACAGACTTGGAACGGCTGGAGCAGATCCGTAAGGACTTCGTTGCAAACGTATCGCACGAGCTCAGGACACCGCTTGCTGGAATCATCGGCTACGCCGACACGCTCCTGGATGGTGCGCTAGGCGATGCTGAGAACAACCTGAAATTCATTGAGGTCATTCGTACCAATGCCATGCGGCTCGCCAGCCTTGCCTCGGACCTCCTGGTGTTATCTGAGCTCGAGTCGGGAGCGGATGGCGAGCAGGAGCTGATCTCGATTCCGGAGGTGGTTGATGCAGTGTTCGCGACTGTGGAATCCGAGGCTCGTCTGCGCGAGGTGTGCTTGATTCGCGATGAGATTGACAGCGTTTACGTGCGCGGAAGCCGGCTGCGTCTGGAGCAGGCCCTCTTGAATGTTGTGGCCAACGCGGTCAAGTTTAATCGCCCGGGCGGCGAGGTGCGGGTTAGCGCCGGACAGAATCAGGACCAGCAGGTTGTTATCGCGGTCGCGGATACCGGAGTCGGGATCGCTTCACAGGATCTCGCCAGGATCTTCGAGAGGTTCTACCGCGTCGACAAGGCCCGGTCGAGGCAGGTTGGCGGAACTGGCCTGGGACTCTCTATCGTCAAGCACGTAATGGAGCGGATGCATGGCGCAGTCAATGTTGAAAGCCAACTCGGGAAGGGATCGACTTTCGCTCTTCTACTTCCGGGCGCACCTGCCCCGGACGGGAATCTGACGTCGTAACGAACCTGTAACCAGTCGTTCACAATCAGCTCATCCTTTGCCGGTTACAGTGTGGCTGAATGAGCTACACAACACCTACGGGGCCGTGCGCGAAAACCCTTCTCGCCTGTGCTCTAAGTTTCATGCTGCCGCTTGCGGCCGCTGAAAAGCCGATTTCCAGCGAACCAGCCGAATCCCGACAGACTGAGAAGCCCGCATCCGGGTCCGAGATCGAACAGCTCAAGCGAATGATCGCCGATCAGCAACGGCAGATCGATGAGCTCCGACACGCGCTCGAGGGACAAAAGAACGCGCCGGCGATCGCTCACACGAGCATTGGCGAAGTCGCAAGCACGAGTGCCGTGATTCCTCCTGCTGCGGCTGCGCCGGCATCGCTACCACCGCAGAAGTCGAACGGCGATGAAGGATCCTCTCCACTTCAATTCCGTATCGGGGACGCGTATATCACGCCAGTTGGCTTCATGGACTTCACCACCATCACTAGGTCCACGAATCCCGGATCCGGCATCGGAACGAATTTCGGGAGCATCCCGTTTTCGAACAGCGCGCAAGGAAGTCTATCCGAGACGCGCTTTAGCGCGCAGAACTCGCGAGTCGGCGCGCGTGTGGACGCCGTGGTCCATGGCGCCAAAGTGCTTGGCTATCTGGAGTCGGATTTCCTTGGCGCCCCACCGGGCAATGTGGCGGTCAGCAGCAACAGCGATCCCCTGCGTTTGCGGCTGTATTGGGTCGACGTGCGGAAGGGCAAGTTCGAATTCCTTGGCGGCCAGTCGTGGAGTTTACTTACACCGAATCGGCGTGGCCTTTCTGCCCTGCCAGGTGATCTTTTCTACAGCCAGGCCATCGATGTGAACTACCAGAACGGCCTCGTGTGGAGTCGTGATCCGGGTTTTCGAGTACTGTTTCACCCAACCGAAAAGGTCGCGTTCGGCGTTTCGCTTGAAAACCCCGAACAATACATCGGCGGATCGGGCGGTGGGGGCACAATTACTCTTGCCAACGCGCTCTCTGTCCTCGCCGGATCGCAGTTGAACAATGGGGCCAACACGGCCCTGAGCGTGCCCGGCATGCACCCGGATATTATCGCCAAGCTGGCCTTTGACCCGAGCCGCAGATTTCACATTGAGATAGCGGGCGTCGAGCGCACGTTCAAAGTCTTCAACCCCAATTCCCAGCAGAAGTTCACCAGCGCAGGCGGCGCCGGGGCCATCAATCTGAGTTTTGAGCCGATCAAGAACTTCCGCATTCTGACGAATAACTACTATGGCGCCGGCGGCGGCCGGTATCTCTTCGGCGAAGCCCCGGATCTGATTCTTCGCGCCGACGGAAGCATCTCGCCCATCCACTCCGGCTCCACCGTTACCGGCTTCGAGACACAGGCGAAGAGCACCCTCTTCTACGGCTACTACGGCGGAATCTATATTCAGCGCAACGTGGCGCTAGACACGAACGGCAAGCCAGTTGGATACGGATTCAGCGGCTCTCTAAACAGCCAGAACCGCACAATTCAGGAAGCCACGTTCGGCATGAACCAGACGTTTTGGAAAGATCCGAAATTCGGAGCGCTAAACCTGATGCTCCAATATTCGTATCTCCAGCGTAACCCCTGGTTCGTCGCGCCGAACCAGCCGTCCGATGCTCATCTCCACATGGTGTTCGTCAATCTGCGCTACACCCTGCCGGGGTCGGCACCGAGGTTAGAGCACTAGGCGCAGCTATGACACGAACAGCGTTCTGGATTCTGCTCACAGTCGTGTCGCTCAGAATTTCGCCGGCGCAGCAGATTCTGATCAATGCGGCAGGCGCCACCTTCCCATATCCGATCTATTCGAAATGGTTTGATGTGTACCACAAGAAGTTCCCCAACATTCAGATCAACTATCAGTCAATCGGATCCGGCGCCGGCATCCAGCAGATCACTGCTGGTACTGTCGACTTCGGCGCTTCCGACAGTCCGATGGGCGACGAAGAACTGAACCAGTTCCGCCAAAAGCGAGGCTTCGGGGTGCTTCATTTCCCAACCGTGCTGGGGGCGAACGTTCCCGCTTACAATCTCTCCGGTGTGGCGCAACAACTCAACTTCACTCCCGAAGCCCTAGCGGGAATTTTTCTCGGCAAGATCACCAAGTGGAATGATCCAGAACTTGTGAAGGCCAACGCGGGCGTGAATCTGCCGGCCAATCCGATCGTGGTGGTACACCGATCAGACGGCAGCGGCACGACCTATGTGTGGACGGACTATCTTTCGAAGGTCAGCAAAGAGTGGGAGAGCAAGGTCGGACGCGGAAAGTCGGTGAACTGGCCGGTCGGCCTCGGCGGAAAAGGCAATGAAGCGGTGGCAGGGCAGATCAAGCAGACTCCGAACTCTTTGGGATATATCGAGTTAACCTACGCGCTTCAAAACAAGATGTCATACGGAACGGTAAGGAACGCCGCCGGTGTGTTCACTCAAGCTGACCTGGCAAGTGTGAGGGCCGCAGCTGCCGCACTGAAAGATATTCCAGACGACTTCAGGGTTTCCATTACGAACCCGTTGGGCAAAACAGCGTATCCGATCTGCACGTTCACCTGGCTGCTGATCCCGGAAAAGATCGCCGACCCGGCGAAGAAGAAGGCCGTTGTGGATTTTCTCGGATGGATGCTGGCAGAGGGCCAAAGCCAGGTCGAGTCTCTGTCGTACGGTCGCTTACCCCAACCGATCGTAGCCAAAGAGATGAAAGGAATCGGGAAAATTCAGTAATGCCGGCTTTCCCACGCACCGCGACTAGCGCCCGCCCTTCGTGGCGGGCGTGGTCTTTCTTGCAGGGTTTCCAAAGCGGTGACGAAGTCGCCCACGGACTCAGTTTTGCCGCAGCCGCCAGCGTCATTCTAATTACTGCCTTTCTGGCGCTCGAGTTGTACAGGAACTCCGTTCTGACTCGTGAAAATTTCGGATGGGCCTTTCTGTTCACCAAAGT
>QHXU01000029.1:14665-17657 GCA_003223065.1 Acidobacteriota bacterium
AAGTGTGGGACCCGGTCGCCGGCCAATTTGGCGCCCTTCCGTTCATTTACGGAACCGTCGTGAGCTCCGAGGTGGCTCTGTCGATCGCGATTCCGCTCGGCGTCGGAGCGGCGATCTTCCTCGCAGAACTAGCTCCGGCCCGGCTGTCGGCGGTGTTAACCTTTCTCATCGAGCTCCTGGCCGCAGTCCCCAGCGTCATCTTCGGCCTGCTAGGCATCTTCATCCTGGTGCCGGTTCTGCGTGCAGCCGAGCCGATTCTACGTGGTGTTCTCGGGTGGACACCCCTCTTCCAGGGACCGTTTTACGGAGTCAGCCTTTTGTCCGGAGGGGTCGTGCTCGCGATCATGATCGTGCCGTTCATTATCTCGATCTCTCGTGAAGTGATTCTGACCGTTCCAGGCGATCAACGCGAGGCCGCGTTGGCCCTCGGCGCCACCCGCTGGGAGACGACTTGGAAGGTAGTCGTTCCCAACGCGCGAAAAGGAATTACGGGTTCCGTCTTTTTAGCATTGGCGCGATCCCTGGGAGAGACAATGGCCGTCACCATGGTGATCGGGAATGACCCGAAGATCAACGCTTCCTTGTTCGCCCCCGGTTATTCGATCGCGGCGGTGATTGCGAACGAATTCACGGAGGCGACCGGCGATCTCTACCCGAGCGCCTTGATCGAGCTCGGCCTTGTCCTGTTTGGTTTGACGATCATCATCAACGGCATGGCGCGTCTGCTCGTGGAGAGCACGATGAGTAAAGGATCTGCGTGAAGTCATTCCACAACACTCGCCGGAAAGTTGTGAACGTTGTGATGCTCAGCCTCACCGGTGTCTGTACTCTGATCGCGGCAGGAACGTTGGTCTTCATCTTGAGCTATCTGTTTATCCATGGCGTCCGCAGTCTTAACTGGGAATTCCTTACGAAGCTGCCAACACCGGTCGGCGAGACCGGGGGCGGCATGGCAAACGCGATCATTGGCAGCGCCAAGCTGCTTTTTCTTGCCATGGTTGTGGGAATCCCGATCGGGTTTCTCGGGGGCGTATATCTCGCGGAGTTCGCGGGAACGACAACTTCGTTCGTACTGAGATACACAACCGACCTTTTGAACGGCGTACCTTCGATTGTGATCGGGATCTTCGCGTATACCCTGATCGTTTTGCCGCAACATCACTTTTCCACCTTCGCCGGCGGCGTAGCTTTAGGCATCATGATGATCCCGATCGCGGTGCGAAGCTCGGCGGAGTTTCTGCGCGCGGTTCCAGGTTCGTTGAGAGAGGGAGCGATGGCGCTCGGAGCTTCAAAGACGAAGGCCCTCTTGACGGTTGTCATACCTGCCGCCAAAAACGGGATCATGACAGGGATCTTGCTAAATCTGGCGCGCGTTGCCGGTGAGACTGCGCCGCTGCTGTTCACCAGTTTCAGCAATCGTTATTGGAGCCCTGGTTGGGATCAACCGACGGCTGCATTGCCCGTAATGATCTTCACCTACGCGGTTGCCCCATATGATGACTGGCACCAGCAGGCGTGGTCCGCCGGTTTCGTCTTACTCGCGCTGGTGCTCGCAGTAAATATAACAGCACGACTTATCCTTTCGAAAAGAGGGCCCGTTGCGCACTAACACGGCGCTTCGAAATCTCGATATGCCGATGGCCGGCTATGACAAACCGGAGAGTCGTGCGGCCTGCAAAATCAGCGCCACAAACCTGAACTTCTATTACGGTAGTTTTCAGGCTTTGCACGGAATCTCCATAGATGTGTATGCCAATCGAGTGACCGCATTCATTGGACCGTCCGGTTGCGGCAAGTCGACCTTCCTTCGGACCTTGAACCGGATGAATGAGACGGTCCGGAGCAGCCGTCTCGAAGGCAAGGTCCGCCTGGATGGTGAAGACATCCACGAACTCGAAGTGTCCGAAGTGCGGCGAAGGGTCGGGATGGTCTTCCAGAAATCCAATCCCTTTCCCAAATCCATTTTCGAGAATGTTGCTTACGGCCCGCGGGTGAATGGATACGGGAGCAAATCCGCGCTCCGGGATACGGTGGAGCAGAGCCTGCGCAGGGCCGCCTTGTGGGAGGAAGTGAAGGGTAAGCTGCATGATTCGGCATATAGCCTCTCCGGCGGGCAGCAGCAGAGGCTGTGTATCGCGCGGGCGCTGGCGGTGGATCCGGAGGTCCTGTTGCTTGATGAACCGTGCTCCGCGCTCGATCCGATCGCGACAGCTAAAATCGAAGATCTGATCTTTCGACTCAAGGACTCTTGCACAATCGTGATCGTCACTCACAATATGCAGCAGGCGGCCCGCGTCGCCGATTACACCGGGTTCTTTCTCCTCGGCCGGCTGATAGAGTTCGATAGCACGACGAGCATATTCAAAGCGCCCGCCAGGAAAGAAACAGAAGACTACGTTACCGGCCGGTTTGGTTGAGGCTTACATAATGCGGCATTTCGTAGAAGAACTGGAACAACTGAAAGCCAAGCTGCTGCAAATGAGTTCTCTCGTAGAGGCTGCAATTCAGCGGAGTATTAGCGCCGCTGTGCAAAAAGACCGAAGCGCGGCTGAGGAAGTTTTTCGAAATGAGGCCCGCATCAACCAGATCGAGATCGAGATCGATGAGTTTGCGATCAGTCTGCTTGTGCGCCAACAGCCGATGGCCGCCGATCTGCGTCTGATTGTCGCGGCGCTCAAAATCAATACGGATTTGGAGCGCATGGGGGATTTGTCTGTCAACATAGCGGAAAGAGCGATGTCGCTGATCGAAGAACCCATCATCAAACCGATGATCGATATCCCGCACATCGCCGGGCTGGTTCAATCCATGGTGCGAAAGAGCCTCGATGCTTTCGTGACACGCGATGCCGAGTTGGCGCGCAGCGTGCTCGCTTCCGACGACGCGGTCGATAGCCTCCGGACGGCCTGTTACCATGAACTGGTCAGCTTCATGGAAAAAGACCCCCAGAACATTAAACCAGCCCTCGACCTTCTGGGGGTCTTTTTCCATG
>QHXU01000030.1:0-13818 GCA_003223065.1 Acidobacteriota bacterium
AGGATAATCTCCTGATTGCCGGGTATCGAAAGATGATGTACGGTGCCGCCGGAGGCGCCGTGTTCAACCTGGCGAACATGCTGCTGGTGGCTGCCATCGCGGTATCGGGTATGGCCGTCGCGTTTCCCATCGCCATCGGGCTGGCCCTGGTGATCGGCGTTGTCTGGAACTATGCGCTGAACCCGCAAGGCAATGCGCTGCTGCTGTTCGGCGGATTGCTGCTGGTGGTGGCCGCGATCGTCGTGGATGCATTCGCCTACAGCACGCATCTTGGCGCGCAGACCGTCGCCCCAACCGGCGGCGCCCCCCAGATCGACCCGCGCGCCAGGCGGCCCTTGAAGCCCCTCAGCGCCCGACGCGGCATCGTGATCAGCGTGATCAGCGGCATTTTGATGGGCATGTTTTATCCGCTGGTGGAAATGGGAAAATCCGGCGAGAATGGCGTGGGCCCATACGGCATCGCGCTTTTGTTCGCCGGTGGCGTGCTGGTCTCCACGTTTTTCTACAATCCGTTTTTCATGAATTTTCCCGTGAGCGGCGAGCCGGTCCATTTCCGCCACTACTTCAAGGGAACCCAGAAGCAACACCTCCTCGGCATTTTCGGCGGAATCATTTGGGCGGCCGGAGCGATTTCCAATTTCGTCGCCGCCAGCGCGCCTCCTTCGGTCCAGGTGGGGCCCGCCATCAGCTATGCGCTCGGACAGGGGGCGACGCTGGTCAGCGCGCTGTGGGGTCTGCTGGTCTGGCGCGAGTTCAAAGGCGCAAATGACCGCGTCAAGATGATGCTGGCTGGCATGATTGTTCTGTTTCTCGCCGGTTTGACCATGGTTTCGATCGCCCCGCTTTATGCGTCAAAATAGGACTGCACGCTCGGGCGCTTCGCCCCGTCAGGCTAAGTAGCGTTTTGTGTCCAAAAAAGTGTTATTGCCGATCCTCTTGGCGGCTCAGGCGTGGGCCGGTGAATACGCGGTCCTTTCCAGCGGATTCCGCATACGTGCGGACCGGCATGAGCGCGTGGGCGATGTCGTGCGTCTCTACACCAAAGACAGCGTGACGGAGTTGCCCACGGCCGTGGTCACGGCGTTCGAACAGGAGGATTACGTCGCGACACCCCCGGCTGCAATTCCGGCGCCAGCCGCTGGTGCGCCCGTTTCGCCGCTTGATCCGAAGACGCTGGTTCGCAAGGCCGCCATCCGCTCCGGCCTGCCGCAGGAGTTCGTCGAGAGCGTAGCCGCGGTGGAGTCCGCTTTGCGGCCCGATGCGGTTTCGCCAAAGGGCGCCATCGGCGTGATGCAACTCATGCCTGCCACGGCGCGCGCTCTCTCCGCCGATCCTCGCGATCCAGAACAGAACATCGACGCGGGCGCACGCTTGCTGCGCGAGTTGCTGATTAAATACGACGGCGACGTGGTGAAAGCGCTGGCGGCCTATAACGCCGGGGCCGGAGCAGTCGACCGTTATCAAGGCCTGCCGCCGTATCGCGAGACACAGGCCTACGTCGACAAAGTGATCAAGAAATACCGCGAGGCCGGCGGGCGGTAACTTCATTCCCCTTCTCGTGCCTTCGCTTATGCGCCACGCCGGTCAGTTGGCTTAAACTTAAGCGTATAGGCAATGATATTTGAGTTCGAGTCCTTTCACTCCCGCCACATTGGTCCCGGCAAAACTGAACGCGATGCGATGCTTAAGGTGGTCGGCGCTTCCTCGTTGGATGCCCTGATCGATGAGGCGATTCCTTCCCGCATTCGCCTGACCCAGCCGCTCGATCTGCCGAACGGGCAGAGCGAGTACGAGTTCCTGCGCGATCTGCGCCGGTTGGCCGCGCGCAACGAAGTTTTCAAATCGTATATCGGTTTGGGCTACCACGATTGCATTACGCCGAGCGTCATCCTGCGGAACGTTTTGGAGAATCCCGGCTGGTACACTCCCTACACTCCTTACCAGGCCGAAGTGGCCCAGGGACGTCTGGAGGCGCTTCTCAACTTCCAGACCATGGTCCGCGATCTGACGGGCATGGAGGTCGCCAACGCCTCCCTGCTCGATGAGGCCACCGCCGCCGCCGAAGCGATGACCATGCTGCATCGAATTCAAAACAAGAGCGGCAATTCGGCGCGGTTCTTCGTCGCCGATTCATGTTTTCCGCAAACCATCGATGTTCTTTCCGCGCGCGCCGAACCGTTGGGAATCGAGCTGATCATCGGCGACTGGCGCAGCGCAAAGTTCGGCGACGGTGTGTTCGGCGCGCTCGTGCAGACACCCGACGAAGCAGGCACGGTCCATGACCTTCGCGATTTTATTACGGAGGCGAAGGGCGCGGGCGCGCTGGTCGCGGTCGCCACCGACTTGCTCGCTCTCACGGTCTTGACTCCGCCCGGCGAGATGGGCGCGGACGTCGTCTTCGGAAACTCGCAACGCTTCGGCGTCCCCTTGGGCTACGGGGGCCCGCACGCCGCGTTCTTCGCCACCGTGGAAAAATACGTGCGCCAGGTGCCCGGACGCATCATCGGCGTTTCGGTCGACGCCCACGGAAATCCCGCTTACCGGATGGCGCTGCAAACACGCGAGCAACACATCCGCCGCGAAAAGGCGACGTCGAACATCTGCACCGCGCAGGCGCTGCTCGCGAATATCGCGGGTTTTTACGGCGTCTACCACGGGCCCAAAGGGCTGGCCGCCATCGCGCGCCGCGTGCACGCGTATGCCAAGCTTCTTGAGCGCGAGCTCGCCAAGGTTGGCGTGGCCCAGCGAAACGAAGTCTTCTTCGATACGCTCCACCTGGAGCCGCCGGCCGGTGCGGCGGAACGCGTGCGCAAGACGGCCCTCGCCTCTCGCATCCGCTGCCGGTACAGAGCCGGCGGCACAATCAACGTCGCCCTGGACGAAACCACAACCGCCGGCGACGTCGAATCCATCGTGAAGGTGTTCGCCGCCGCGACTGGCGCCGGACCGGCGCCGATCGATCATTCCGCCAATGGGCTCGTTCTCGATTATCCCCGCGGGCTCGCCCGCACCTCTCCGTTCCTCGCGCATCCGGTGTTTAATCAGCATCATTCGGAGACGCAGATGATGCGCTACATCCGGAGCCTGGAACGGAAGGATGTCGGCCTGGATACATCCATGATCCCGCTCGGCTCCTGCACGATGAAGCTGAACGCGGCGTCTGAAATGCTTCCGGTCACTTGGCCCGAGTTCTCGAAGCTCCACCCGTTCGTGCCCGTGGAACAAGCCGCCGGCTACCAGCAAATCTTCCGCGAGCTCGAAAGCGCACTGTGCAAGATCACCGGGCTCGCGGCGGTCTCCCTGCAACCCAATGCGGGATCGCAGGCGGAGTTTGCAGGGCTGATGGTCATTCGCAGGTTCTTCCTGTCCCGCAGCGAGCCGGAGCGCGACGTGGTGCTGATTCCATCCTCGGCGCACGGAACGAATCCGGCGAGCGCCGTCATGGCCGGCATGCGCGTTGTCGTCGTCGCCAGTACGGCCGAGGGCGATATCAACGTCGCCGATCTCAAGACCAAGGCTGAGGAGCATCGCGGCCGGTTGGCCGCGCTGATGGTCACCTATCCTTCGACGCACGGCGTTTTTGAAGAGCGCATTCAGGAGATTTGCGCGATCGTGCACGAAAATGGCGGGTTGGTTTATATGGACGGCGCGAACATGAACGCACAGGTCGGGCTCACCACGCCTGCGGTCATCGGCGCCGACGTTCAATCTGCACAAGACTTTTGCCATCCCGCACGGCGGCGGCGGACCTGGCATGGGACCAATCGCAGTCAAAGAGTTTCTCGCGCCGTTTCTGCCGGGGCATCCGCTCATCAAGACCGGCGGTGCGCGGGCGATTCCCGCGGTCGCGGCGGCTCCATGGTCGAGCGCGAGCATTCTGCTGATCTCATATGCCTATATCAAGATGCTCGGCCGCGACGGGATGACCGAGGCCACGCGTCACGCGATCCTCAACGCCAACTACATCAAGTCGCGGCTGGAGCCCCATTATCCGGTCCTCTATGCGCGCGAGAACGGCCGCGTGGCCCACGAAATGATCTTCGATCTCCGCCCGCTTAGGCAGGCCAGCGGGATCGACGAAACCGACGTGGCGAAGCGGCTGATGGATTTCGGCTTCCACGCCCCTACGGTTTCGTTCCCCGTCGCGGGAACGCTCATGGTCGAGCCGACCGAAAGCGAGTCGCAGGATGAGCTGGATCGGTTTTGTGACGCGATGATCGCGATCCGCGCTGAAATGCAGGCTGTGATCGACGGCCAGGCGGATCCGCGTGACAATGTGTTGAAAAACGCCCCGTATACGGCGGCAGCGGTTGCCGTGGACGAGTGGACGCATCCCTATTCGCGCGAGCAGGCCGCGTTCCCGTTGCCCTTCGTGCGCGCCAGGAAGTTCTGGCCGGCTGTCGGACGGATCGACAACGCACACGGCGACCGCAACCTGATGTGCTCTTGTCCTCCCGTGGAGGCCTTCGCCGAAAAAAAAATTGAACCGGCGGCTTACTCTGCCCGGATGTAGTTTTCGTAATCGAGCGCGGACATGAGCTGCTCGATTTCAACCGGCTTCGACATCCGGATTTTCACAAGCCACGCCGCTCCATGCGGATCTTCGTTCAGTTTCTCCGGAGAAGTGGCGAGCAGCTCGTTCACTTCCAGCACTTCCCCCGACACCGGCGAGTAAACGTCGCTTACCGCCTTCACCGATTCAACCGAGCCGATCGGCTTGCCCCGCTCGGCCATCGCCCCTGTCTTCGGCAGGTCTACATAAACGATGTCGCCCAGTTCCTTTTGCGCGTGATCGGTGATGCCGATTGTGGCGGTATCGCCTTCGGCGCGCACCCACTCATGTTCTTTCGTGTAGCGGAAGTTATCGGGGTACATGGTCCTATTTCGCTCGTTTGTAAAAGGGAGTCTGGACCGTCACCGCTTCCACTGGCTGATTGCGCACCATCACGTGAATCGTGCGGCCGATCTCCGCCAGCGCGGAGGGCAAGTAACAAAGTCCGATGTTCTTGTTAAGGGTTGGCGCCGGGCCGCCGCTGGTCACCCAGCCGGCCGGAGCGCCATCCACGTACACTTCGTAACCGTCGCGGCCGATGCCGCGGCCCTTCATCTCGAATCCGATGAGCTTGCGTGACACGCCCCGCTGCTTTTGCTTGACCAGCGCCTCCCGGCCCAGGAACTGCCCTTTATCGAGCTTCACGATCCAGGCAAGATCCGCCTCCCACGGCGTGATGGCCGCGTGAATCTCGTGGCCATAAAGAGCCATCTTCGCTTCAAGCCGCAGAGTATTGCGGGCGCCCAGACCCGCTGGTTTGATCCCGAACTCTGCTCCCGCCTCAACAATCTCGGTCCATAGACGCGGCGCTTCCGCGGGTGGAACGTAGATCTCGAATCCGTCCTCGCCCGTGTAGCCGGTGCGCGCGATTCGAGCGGGAGCGCCGGAGACCATGCCGTCGACAAAGTGATAGTAACGTATCGGCGCAAGTTCCACCGGCGTCAGCTTTTGCAGCGTTTCGAGCGCGCGTGGTCCCTGAATCGCGATCTGCGCGTAGCGCGAACCGGCGTTTTCTACCTCGCAGTCGAACTTGTTATCGCCGGCGATGTGCTCATAATCCTTATCTTGATTGGCGGCATTCACGCACAAGAAAAAATGATCGTCCGCCACCTTATGCACCAGGATGTCATCCACGAAACCGCCGTGCTCGTAGAGCAGTCCTGAGTACTGCGCCTGGCCGGTCTTGAGCTTAGAGGCGGCGTTGGTTGTAACATGCTCCAACAGCTTCAGCGCCTCCGGCCCGCGAATTTCGATCTCGCCCATGTGGCTGACGTCGAACACGCCCGCCCTCTCGCGCACGGCGCGGTGCTCCTCCATCACGCCTGAGTACTGCACCGGCATGTCCCACCCCCCGAAATCGACCATCCTGGCGCCCATGCGGCGGTGGATGGCGTTGAGGGGAGTGGTTCGCAGGGCAGCGACCGCCTGGGTCAGAGGAAGCTACAGCCTACCATAGCGGTTGCGATTGGTCCCGTTGCTCTGTGTTATGATTAGACTGAATAAAACGATTAAGATAGACGAGGAGTATCGATTTCCGAATGGCGCTGGCGGGAGAGGCAAAGGCTAAAGTAATTTCGCAGTTCCGGGTCCACAAGTCGGACACCGGCTCGCCAGAGGTGCAGGTGGCAATCCTGAGCCGGCGTATTTCCGAGCTGACGGAGCATTTCAAAACGCACAAGAAAGACCATCACTCGCGCAGGGGCCTGTTGCAGATGGTGGCGCGTCGTCGCCGCTTGCTCGACTACCTGCGAAGCCGCACACCAGAGCGCTATAAGGCGCTGATTCAGAGCCTTGGCATCCGCCGCTAGTATCGGGACTCGATTCTCGAAAACCGTGCTCCCTAGTTACGTGACCGGTCGCCCCGCAGAACCCCACTCCAGTCTCCTCTTAGTCAAAGCAGGTCAATCGCGGTCGTGGAAAACGGCTGCGAAGAAACCTTGATTAAAGGACATCCCAAACATGTTGCATTCTGTTGAAGTCGATCTCGGCGGCGGCCAGATCATTACGCTCGAATCCGGAAAAATGGCCAAGCAGGCCAACGGATCGGTGATCGTCCGCTCCGGCGATTCGGTGGTCCTGGTGACCGCCTGCACTGACCCCGAGCCGAAGCCCGGCGCCGGGTTTTTTCCCCTCACTGTCGATTACCGCGAATACACGTACTCCGCCGGCCGCTTCCCCGGTGGTTTTATCAAACGCGAAGGGCGGCCCACTGAAAAGGAAATTCTAACCAGCCGCCTCATCGATCGCCCCATCCGGCCGCTGTTCCCTGAAGGTTACGCCCATGAGACGCAGGTGATCGGCATGGTTCTCTCCGCCGATCCGCAACGCGATCCAAGCACGCTGGCCATCATCGGCGCCGGTGCTTCGCTCGCGATCTCCGATATCCCGTTCCAACACGTGTTGGGCGGCGTTCGCGTCGGCCTGGTTGACCGGAAGCTGATCGTCAATCCCACCTACGAAGAGACCAAGGTGTCCAAGGTAAACATCGTGGTCGCCGGCACCGAGGAAGGTATCGTGATGGTGGAATCCGGCGCGCAACAGGCCACCGAAGACGAGGTGCTCTCCGCCATCGAGTTCGGCCACGCTTGCTGCAAGAAACTCGCGGCCGGCATCCGCGAACTCATGCGCAAATGCGGTAAGCCGAGACGCGACTACGCCCCGCCCGAAGTCAACCATGCGCTCTACAACCAGATCTCGGCGTCGATCCGTCCCGAGCTGCAGGACGCTCTCGACACTCAGAAATACGAGAAGCTCGAAAGCTACCGCCGCGTGGACGAGTGCAAGGCTAAGGCGCTCGAGCCCTTCCCCGAGGAACAGAAAGCCGAAGCGGGCAAGCTCTTCGATATGCTCAAGGAGCGCATCTTCCGCGACGAGATGCTCAAAGATCGCCGCCGCCCCGATGGCCGCGCGTTCGACGAAATCCGCAACATCGATATCGAAGTCGGCGTGCTCCCCCGCACCCACGGTTCGGCGCTGTTCACGCGGGGCGAGACACAGGCGCTCGTGACCGCCACGCTCGGAACCAAGGACGACGAGCAGCGCATCGAGCTGCTCGATCCGACCGAGACCTCCAAGCGGTTCATGCTGCACTATAACTTCCCGCCCTTCAGCGTTGGTGAGGTTGGGTTTATGCGCGGCGCCGGACGCCGTGAAATCGGCCACGGCGCATTGGCGGAACGCGCGCTTTCCGCCGTCATTCCAGACGAGAAGACCTTTCCCTACACCATGCGCGTCGTGAGCGACATTCTCGAATCGAATGGCTCGAGCTCGATGGCTTCCGTCTGCGGCGCGACTCTCTCGTTGATGGACGCGGGCGTGCCGATTGCCGCTCCGGTCGCCGGCATCGCCATGGGCCTGGTGAAGGAAGGCGACGACTACGCCGTTCTAACCGACATCGCCGGCGCCGAAGACCACTATGGCGACATGGATTTCAAGGTTGCCGGCACCAAGGACGGCATTACGGCGCTGCAGATGGACATCAAGGTACCGAACGTCACGCACGCCGTCCTGAAACAGGCGCTGGAGCAGGCGCGGCGCGCGCGGCTGTTCATCCTCGACAAAATGAATACCAGGCTCGCCACGCCGCGAACCACGCTTTCGCCCTATGCTCCGCGCATCTTCACTCTCACCATTCCCACCGAGAAGATCCGCGAGCTGATCGGGCCCGGCGGAAAGGTGATCCGTGGGATCGTCGATGCCACCGGCTGCAAGATCGACGTGGAAGACGACGGCAGCGTAAAGATTTTCTCGGCCGACGGCGCGGCCGCCGACCGCGCCATCCAGATGGTCACCGACATCTGCGCGGTGGCCGAGGTCGGCAAGACCTATCTGGGCAAGGTGGTCCGCATCGTCGATTTCGGTGCGTTTGTCGAAATCTTCCCGGGCACCGATGGCTTGCTGCACATCAGCGAGATCTCGGAGAACCGCATCAAGCAGGTGCGTGACGAGCTCAATGAGGGCGATCAGATCCTGGTTAAGGTGCTGGCGCTCGAAGGCAACAAGATCAAGCTCAGCCGCAAGGCCATCTTGAAAGAGCAGCGGGAGAAGCTGAAGAAGGAAGAGGCGGCCCGCGGCTAAGCCGACGGCTCAACCACCACCGCGGTGCCATAGCACAGCACTTCGGTCACGCTCTGCATCACTTCCGTCGCGTCGTACCGCACGCCGATGATGGCGTTGGCGCCCATCTGCGCCGCGTGCTGGATCATCAGCTCGAAGGCCTGCTCCCGCGTTTTCTCGCATAGCTCGGAGAGCAGCGTGATATTTCCGCCGACGATGGTCTGCAATCCGGCCCCGATGGTCCCGAAGATCGACCGCGAGCGCACCACGATACCGCGTACCAGCCCCAGGTTGCGCGTAATCCGATAGCCGTCAAGCGTGAAGGCGGTGGTTACCATGTTGTGGGTCATGCGAGGATTATCGCGCGCGCTTCGGGCGGCGGCAATGTTCCGCGTTATTTCGCCGCCGGCAGCCTGAACTCGATGTGACGCTCGTCGTTCAATTGCTTCGAGAACTCGCGGTCCACCAGCTCCAGGCTAGCCCGGTTGAGGCTGCCCTGCGTCGTGATGTAGTTCAAGGTATCGCCATCCACCCAGTAAGCCACGGCGGGAAAGATGGTGTGGTCTTTCAGGGCGATCAGGAACACCGTTGGTTGATCGTCATTCACCCCCGGCTGATCGTACCGCCTCATCGTGGATTCCGGAAGCGGAGTCTCCGAGTAGTCGCGCATCACCGGGTTGACGGTGTCCGGCCGGAAGTTTTGATTGATGATCACCACCGGCGGCTGCGATGCAGGCGCGTAGCCCGCGTCGTTTTCGTAGCCAGCAGCAGGAGCGTATGTTTGCGGCGGCGTGTCATAGCCGAAGTTGCCGTAAAACACCGGATAAGGTATCACCACCGTGCGACCGTGATGCGGATGCGCAACCTGGGGCACGCCTCGAATGAACCCGCCGGCGGGTCGCGATCCAGGAGGCCCGCCAGTTCCGGGGTAAAGAACGCTGCCGAACCCCGTCCGGTTATTCGGCGGCTGCGCGCGCGCGGGCGGCGGTCCGCCAGTGCCCGGGTAAAGTACGCTTCCGAAACCTGTCGGATTCGGCCGCTGTTGAGCGAGTGCGGCAGAGCCTGCCACCAGCAACGTCAGGGCAACGAGCTTCATGGCCATTGCCTCCCTTGCCGTAATTGTAGACGTTTTCAAGACCGTACGGGTTGCCTCATTTGTGAAGAAGAGTAAAGCCGGACTCAGCAGCCGTGAATTGATACAGCATCAAGTACACGACCACTCCCGTGACGCTGACATAAAGCCAGATCGGGTACGTCCATTTCGCCAGGCGCCGGTGGCGCGCGAACTCGCCCTTTAGAGCGCGCCGCAGCGTCAGGATTGCGAGTATCGGAACCATTGCCGCGAGCACCGTATGTGTGAACAGGATGGTGAGATAGGTGGTTCGCATGGCTCCGGTCCCGCGATATCGAACCGAGCCCACCTGCGCGTGGTACATCAGATAGGAAATCAGGAAGAAGATCGAAACCGTAAACGCCGAGACCATCAACCGCTGGTGCGCCTGCTTGCGGCCGCGCCCGATCAGCGCGTGGCCCCACACCAGAAGCACAGCCGCCGTGGCGTTTAACGTGGCATTCACCACGGGCAGATCGTGAACGCCGATCAAGTACGCTCCCTAAGCAGGCGCCTGGCGTCGCTCACCAACCCGGAGATCGCATCGGCTTCCGAACTCAAGTAATAGCCGCGCACCCGCGATGCCCGGTCGACCAGCACGAAGCGCGTGGAATGATCGAGGTTTCCGCTCACGTCGCCCAACATGAAAACGTCACGGCTCAAGTGGTGAAGCGTCTGCTGCGGGCCGGTGAGGAAGTACCATACGCCGGGCTGGGCCTGGAAGCGGCGGCCGTAGGCAGCGAGAACGTCCGGCACATCACGCGCCGGGTCCACTGTAAATGAGACCAGCTTCACGCCTTCGCCCGCCAGCGCCGTTTGCACCTGCCGCATCTGGGAACTCATCCGCGGGCATGGACCCGTGCAGTGCGTGAAAATAAAATCCGCCACCCAGACCCGGCCTTTCAGAGTGGGCGCGCTTGCGAATGCCGCTCCCGTCTGATCGGTAAGCGTGAAATCCGGCACCACCGCGTAGGACGGAAGACTTGCGTGCGCCGAGCAGCCGGCGAGCAGCGTCGCGCTAAGAACCGGCGGAATCCAGCGCCAGGAGACCATAGAGAAGCGGCAGATAAATGATGCTCGCCAGCAGCACTTGCCGCGCGCGGGAACGAGAGTGATCGAACGCGACACGGATTCCCGCCCACAGAAACATGATGCCCAGCGCGAGCGCGCCCGCCAGGTAGACGTTCCCCGCCATGGCGGTAAACTTGGGCAGCAGGCTGATGGGCAGCAGCGCCAGCGAGAACCACACGATGCGTCGCGCGGTGGACACGCCATCCGGCTCCACCACGGAAAGCATGCGGATGCCGGCGCGCGCATAATCTTCACGGTAGATCCAGGCGATCGCGTAGAAGTGCGGGAATTGCCACAGGAACAGGATCGCGTAGAGGATCCATGCCTCCCAGGTCAGCGTGCCGCTGGCGGCAGCGAAACCGATGAGCGGCGGCATCGCCCCGGGGATCGCTCCTATCGTGGTCGAATGCGCCGATCGCTGTTTTAGCGGCGTATAGAGAAACAGGTAACTGAGCAGAGTGAACAGGCCGAGCATCCCGGTGAGCGGGTTGGCCCAGATCCACAACTCGGTGAATCCGACGGCCGAGAGGAATACGCCGAACCAGGCCGCTCGCGACGCCGCGATGCGCCCCGAAGGGATCGGGCGCGCCATCGTGCGCGCCATCTTGGCGTCGGCCTCGCGCTCATAGCACTGATTGAGAGCGGCTGTGCCGCTGGCCATCAGCGCCGTGCCGAGGAGCGTATGAAAAAGCGCCAGCCAGGTCCAGCCGTTCGCAAGCTGCGCTCCCAACAGGAACCCGATCGCGGTGCTCATCAGGATGAAGCCAGTGATGCGCGGTTTCGTCAGCTCGAGATAACCGCTGATGAGCGCTCTCATGAGCCAAACTGGGTACGCAGCCCGGAAACTTCCATAAGGATTTTGCGGGGGCGAATCGCTTCCCGTTGCCATTGTACCGCGCTGAACATCAAACGTTTCCGCTGGCACATTCGTCCAAGCACAAGACCCGTCGGGCTATAGTAGAGGAATCTTCCTGTGAATCTCAAGCTTGCATCTGCCATCACTATATTCGTCACCGCGGCGCAAGCGCAGACGGTGCGCAGCATCATCGGAGGCGAAGTGACGGATACGGCGGGGAAGCCGGTGGCTTCCGCGTCGGTGACCTTGATCCGCGAAGAGACCAATACGAAGCGCAGTGTGATCACCAGCGCCCAAGGGAGCTTTACCGTCACGATGCTCGCGCCGGGCGCCTATCGCCTGGAAGTGGAGCACGAAGGTTACCGGAAAAACGTCCGGAGAGTCACGCTTCAGGTCGACCAGGAAATCCGCCTCGAGATTCCCCTTCTCCCCGGGCGAATGTCCGATGAAGTCACGGTGACCGCGGCGCCGCCCATCGTGCGGGCGGAGTCCTCGGCTCTGGGCGGCGTCATCGACAGCCGGCAGGTGCTCGGCCTGCCGCTCGACGGGCGCAACTTTTACGAGCTCAGCCTGCTGCTGCCCGGTGTGGTTCCGCCGGCGCAGGGATCGGCCGGCTCGGTGCGCGGCGATTTCGCCATCAATGTGAACGGCGCGCGCGAAGACGCCAACAATTTCCTCCTGGACGGAGCTTACAACGGCGATCCGAAGCTGAACGGCGTCGCCGTGACGCCGCCCGTGGATGCGATCCGCGAATTCGAAGTCGCGGCATCCACCTACGACACCAGCTTCGGCCGCAACGCCGGCGGGCAGATCAGCGTTGTCACGCGCTCCGGTGGAAACCAATTCCACGGCACGGCGTACGAATTCTTCCGCAACGGCGCGCTCGATTCCCGGAATTACTTTGCGCCCGGAAATGAAGCAGCGCCCAAGTATCAGCGTAACCAGTTCGGCGCGGTGCTCGGCGGGCCGGTCGCAAAGAACCGCACCTTCTTTTTCGCCGACTACGAGGGCCTTCGCCTGCGGGAGGGGGAAACGCTGGTGACCAACGTTCCGACCGCCCAGGAGCGGGTGGGTGATTTTTCGAACAGTAAACTGGTGCCCATCGATCCCACCACCGGACGGCCATTCGCGGATCTCAAGATTCCGGGCTTTTTCCAGGACCCTATCGGATCGAAGATCGCCGCGCTGTATCCGTTTCCCAACCGCAACGCACCGGGAGCGAATTTCGTTTCGTCGCCCGCCGCGCGCGACCGCGACGATCATTTTGATGTCCGCCTGGACCATTCTCTCGCCCGTTCCGACGAGCTTGCCGCGCGCTACAGCTTCGCCGATCGCGACTTCTTCGATCCCTTCGGCGGCGCGGGATTCTCCGCCGTGCCCGGTTACGGGTTGGCCATACCGCGCCGCGCGCAGAACGTGATGCTGGGCGAGACGCATGTCTTCACTCCCGCTTTGCTCAACGAGGCGCGGGTCGCGTTCAATCGCGTCTCGAACGGCACGTTCCAGCAGGGCCAGGGAACCAGCATCAATCACGCGGTGGGCCTCCCGGAGCTTTCATCCAATCCGCGCGACTGGGGGCTGAGCCTGATCTCGGTGAACGGGTTTTCGCCGCTCGGCCAGGAGTACACCAGCCCGCAACATGGCACCACCAACACGTACCAGGCTGGCGACACCGCGACCTGGAGCCGCGGCCGGCACCTGGTGAAGTTCGGATTCGATGCCCGCGTGCTGCAGCAGAATGCATATCGCGATGTGCAGGCGCGCGGATTCCTCGATTTCACCGGGCAGTTGATCGGCAATCCGCTGGAGGAACTGCTGCTCGGCGCGCCCACGCTGACAGGCGGCGCCCGCATGGACAATCCCCAGCATCTGCGCACTCACAGCTACGATTTCTTTGTGCACGACACATGGCGCGTTCGTCCGTCGCTCGCCGTGATGCTCGGATCGCGCTACGAGTACAACAGTCCCGGAGTCGATGCCTCGGATCATGCCACCGTCTACGACCCCGCGCAGGGAAAGCTGGTGGCGGTGGGCAGGAATGGATTTCCGCGCTCCGCGTATGATCCGGACCGGAACAACTTCGCTCCGCAGATCGGCGTCGCATGGTCGCCCGGGGCGCGCGGCACGACGGTTTTCCGCGCGGCGTATGGCGTGCATTACGATCAGTCGTCG
>QHXU01000030.1:13855-14367 GCA_003223065.1 Acidobacteriota bacterium
GAGGGCCTGTACTTCAGTGCGCCGTACTACAATCTGAACCTCTATTTTCCGTATCCGGGTTTGCCGCCGCTGACGCTCGAAAATCCTTTTCCGAGCTTCTTTCCGATTCCGATCCCGGCCTCGGCGACGGCGTTCCAGCGCAATCTTCGGACTCCCTACCTTCAGCAATGGAACTTCGGCATCCAGCGCGAGATCGGGAAATCGAGAGTGGCCGAGGTGGCGTACGTCGGGTCAAAGGGAACCCACCTGATCGATTCGCGCGACATAAATCAACCGCAGCCCTCGAACGCACCGGCGTACGTGCGTCCGAATCGGCAATTCGAGGACGTCAACATTATCGAATCGGAGGGCGACTCGATTTATCACAGCCTGCAAGCGCGCCTCGAACAGAGGCTGTGGAAAGGCTTGTCGCTGCTCGGGTCTTACACCTACGCGAAGTCGATTGATGACGCTTCGAGCTTCTTCTCCTCGACCGGCGATCCCAATTTCCCGCAGAACAGCTATAACCTGCG
>QHXU01000030.1:14399-20672 GCA_003223065.1 Acidobacteriota bacterium
CGCCAGCGCTTCACCTTGAGCTACGGCTACGATTTGCCGCTCGGCAAAGGACGGTGGCTGGGTGGATGGCAGAGCTTCGGGGTGCTCACCTTCCAGACCGGGCGGCCGTTCACAGTGGCGCTGCTGCCCGATTTCGACAACTCGAATACCGGCCGCTCGAATTTGGGCTTTGGCGCGAACGACCGGCCGGACGCCGTGCGCGATCCCAAACTCGCCGATCCTATGCCCCAACGCTGGTTCGACGTCACCGCGTTCGCCGTTCCGCCGCGCGGGCACTTCGGCAACGCCGGACGGAACATTCTCGACGGGCCCGGCTTACAGACGGTCAACTTCTCGATCGTCAAGAACACGGCCGTTACCGAGCGGCTCCACGCGCAGTTGCGGGCCGAATTCTTCAATCTGCTCGACCACAATAATTTCAATCAGCCGGACAATTATTTCGGGTCGCCGTCCTTCGGGCAGGTTGTGTCGGCGGGGAGTCCACGGCGGATTCAGTTCGCGCTGAAATTCCTGTTCTGATTGTGGCGGAAAACCCCTACATGGCGCGGGCAATCGAGCTGGCGATCGAGAATGTGCGGTCCGGGCGCGGCGGCCCGTTTGGCGCGGTGATTGTCAAAGACGGCCGCATTATCGCCACCGGAACCAACCAGGTGACGTCAACCAACGATCCGACGGCGCATGCGGAAGTCGTTGCGATTCGCGCGGCATGCGCGGCCTTGGGCACCTTCCAGCTCGACCGCTGCGACATTTACACTACCTGCGAACCCTGTCCGATGTGCCTTGGCGCGATTTACTGGGCCCGGCCGCATCGCGTGTTTTTCGGGGGCACGGCCGGCGATGCGGCCGAAGCGGGATTCGACGACGCGTTCATCTGCCAGCAGCTCGGCGTCCCCCTGGCTGATCGCAAAATCTTGTTCGTCCCCCTTATGCGCGAGGAGGCGCTGGCTTGCTTTCGCGCCTGGGCGGCCAGCCCCAATCGCATAAACTACTAGCGATGGACACGACCCCTGCCGCGCGGCTCGCCGCCGCCAACCAGGAGTTTCTGCGCACCCATCCCGGAGAATCCGGCCGCCGCCAACCGGTTCACACCGTCTACGGCGGCGCCCATCTGTTCACGGCCGGCCTCTGCCGGAAAATGGGCGCGTTGGCGGAACGCGCGCTCGAAGAGTACGCGCCGGACGCGGCCTCCTTGGCGCTCGCCGTCGGGATTCCGGGAACGCTGGCCGGGACCGTGTATACCCGCATCGTTGAAAAGCTGCGGCGCGAGCCCGTGGAAGATTTTCGGCTGGATTTCGAAGACGGCTACGGAATTCGCGCCGACGAGGAAGAGGACGCGACAGCGGACTCCGCGGCGCAGGAGGTTGCCAGGGCGCTCGCAGAGGGAACACTGCCGCCATTTTCAGGCATTCGCGTCAAGCCGCTCAATGAGGAACTCAAGGCGCGGAGCCTGCGCACGCTCCATCGGTTTTTATCCGCGCTTCTGAACAAGACCGCCGGGCGATTGCCCGAAAATTTCGTCGTCACGCTGCCGAAAATCACGGTTCCCGAACAGGTGGCCGTGTTAGCGGACGAGCTGGAGCGCTTCGGCGAGATTCGCATGGAGATCATGGTGGAGACCCCCCAATCGGTCTTGATGCTGCCGGAGCTGGTCGCCGCGGCCCGCGGGCGCCTGGTGGCCGCGCACTTCGGAACTTATGATTACACCGCCAGCCTGGGGATCACCGCGTCGAATCAGCACATGCTGCACCCGGCCTGCGATTTCGCGCGATCCATGATGCAGGTGTCCCTCGCGGGTACCGGCCTCTGGCTTTCCGACGGCGCGACCAACATTCTGCCGGCGCCCGTGCATCGCGGCCAGGCGCTGACCCGCGGGCAGGCGGCCGAGAATCGCGCGGCGATACATCAGGCCTGGAAGCTCCATTACGATCACATCCGCCACTCGCTCGATAATGCGTTTTATCAAGGCTGGGATTTGCATCCGGCGCAGCTTCCGTCTCGCTTCGCCGCGGTCTACACGTTTTTTCTGGAGGGGCTCGATTCGGCCTCCGAACGGCTGCGCAACTTCATCGCCCAGGCAGCCCAGGCGACGCTTGTGAGCGGCGTTTTCGACGACGCCGCGACGGGCTTGGGCCTCCTCAATTACTTCCTGCGAGCGATCAATTGCGGAGCGATTCCCGAAGAAGATGCGCCAGGGCTCACCGGCTTGACGGTCCAGGCGCTGCGCCGTGGTATACCAGTCACAGGAGTGACCAGATGAAGACCTTAGCGTGGTTGCTTTTCAGTGTGGCGGCGCTGGCCGCGTCAGCGCCGGGATACAAGGTGCTCGGCAAGATCAAGATCGGCGGCCAGGGCGGTTGGGACTATGTTTACGTCGACAGCGCCGGCCGGCGCCTGTACGTTTCGCATACCAACCAGGTCGAGGTCGTCGACCTGGACTCGGAAAAAGTCGTAGGCACGATTCCGGACACGACCGGCGTTCACGGCATCGCCGTCGCGGACGATCTCGGACGCGGCTTCACAAGCAATGGCCGCGCCAACGATGTCACCATCTTCGACTTGAAGACGCTAAAGGTCATCAGCCGGGTGAAGACGGGTGAGAACCCCGATTCGATTATCTACGATCCCGTCTCGAAAAAAGTGTTCACGTTCAACGGCAGGAGCAAGGACTCGAGCGTCATCGACCCAAAGAGCGGCGAGGTCGTGGCCACCATTCCGCTAGGCGGCAAGCCCGAGTTCGCGCAGGTGGACGGCAAGGGTCACATCTACGTGAATAATGAGGACAGCGGCGAGCTCATCGAGATCGATGCCAAAAAGGACGCGGTTATCAAGCGCGTCAAAATGGATGGTTGCGAATCCCCAAGCGGTCTGGCGATTGACGCGAAGAAGCGGCGGCTGTTCGCGGCTTGCGGCGGAAGCAAAACCATGGCGGTAGTGGATCCCGACGCGGGCAAGGTGCTCGCGACGCCTCCAATCGGTCAGGGAACCGATGGCGCGGCGTTCGACAGCGGGTTCGCGTTCAGCTCCAACGGCCGCGACGGCACGATTACCGTGGTCGGCGAAGTGTCGCCCGGCAAGTACGACGTGGTCGAGACAGTGCCGACCCAAGTTAGCGCGCGCACCATCGCCGCCGATCCGAAAACGCACAAGTTGTACTTGCCGGCCGCCGAACTTGGCGCTGCGACGGAAATGAAGGACGGCAAGAAAGGGAGGCCGCAGATCATACCGGACAGCTTTGCGATTGTGGTGGTCGGGCGCTAAGGCTGCGCAACAACCGTCTCGCCAGTGGGTATTTCGACCGCGCGCGTTGCGCTCCACAGCGGCGGGCGCGCGCGATATTCCGTATCGAGCAGAAAAGCCTTGCTCACTTCTTCGACGCGGCACGTGCCGGAGGTGGGCACGTGTTCCTTCTGCCGCACCACAATACACGTGAATCCGATCTCGGCGATCTCGTCGGCGTGCGTGCCCGGAGGCAGCTCCACGGCCGTCCGCACCCATCCGCTGCGCTCGATCGCATAATCCTCGCGGCCGAGATACGAACTGCGCCAGCGGTCTTCCCGTTTAAGGTGGACTACCGCGGCTACGCCTGAATCTTCGTTCTTCACCCGTGCTTCGATGTAAAGATAGTTGCGAGGATCGCTGATCTTGTTGCCATCCACCGTACCGAACGGGCGGAGCTTCGCCTCGCGCGCCAATTCCTGCGCCATCACCCGGTAACTGAACGGATAATCGTCCATAACGCGCTCGCGGGAATGACCGGCCAAATCCACCATGACCGGCGCGATCTGGTAACGAATAGCGGAGGTTGCTTCGCCGGAGACCATGTTGTTGTCCGTTACGGGGATCAGCAGCGGATGTGTGCCGTCGCGGCGCCCGTCGAATTCGATCTCCTGGTGCCCGCGCCCCTGGATGGTTGCGCGCCGCAGCGATCCATCCTGATTCAGGTACGCCTTGTAGACGTATTCGACGTCGGTCGTGCGGCCCCATCGCGCCATCAGCGCACGGGTCGAAGTGCCGCCGTCTTCGTTTGAAAAGATGACCGTGTACATCAGGACCGCTGCGCCGTTTTCGTTGCTGCGCTCGGCGTACACGATCATCGGGACATCGGTGAATTTCCCGACCGTGTTCTCGCGCGCGTAGAGCACCGGCGCGTGCGCCAGGACGGCGTATTCGCCCGAGGCCCTGGCCACGTTTCGAAACCTGGCGCCGTGGCTTTCGAGGCCCGCGCCGGCGGCCGAATAATCCGCCTGCCGTGCAATCCCAAGCTTGTGCTGCCCCGCTGTGAGCATGCCCAGAAAGATCGAGTATGTGTGCCGCGCGGCGCCGGCATAAAGCATCACGTGCTGGATCCGGCGCGACGCTCCGCCGTCGACTGTGATTTCAGCCAGCGCCGCTTCCCTGCCCCCGGCGCTCCAGTCGGCGCCGGGCGAACTGAGGTCCAGATCGGCGACCACTTCCGATGGCGTATCGATGCGGAACGAAACACTCTGCTGTGCCCGCATCGGCTGCAGGCACAAGATCACCAGGGCGAGGACTTTCGTGATGGCGCTGAGCAACCGCTCCGAGCGCACGGGCTTCGGCAGGACCTCATCCACCATTCCAGCCTCGCTCCGGCCATCCAGATCGGCGCTCCATCCGGCGAGCACTACGATCCGGACCTGCGGCGCCGCGGCACGGAACTCGCGGATCAGGGAGAGGCCGTCTTCGGCCTCGGGCATGCGCAGGTCGAGGAGCACGGTGTCGGGAGACGTTTCCTGAAATCGGGCGCGCGCGGACGTTGCGTCGCCGGCGGTGATCACCTCATGGCCGCTCCGCTCGAGCAGCAGCTTGCGGATTTCGAGCGCGGGCGCATCATCGTCCACTGCAAGCACGCGCGCCATCAAGAGAATTTCAGACCCGCGATCACCAGTTGCGGCATGCTCTGGTTCCAGCTTTGCGGGATCTCATCGAACGGTAGCCGGAAAGACCTCGTTTCGCCGGGCTTCAACCCGCCCATGCGAGCGCTGACGATTGGAATGCGCTTGCGAAACACCACCTGGCCATACGTGTCATAGAAGATGCAGTAGATTTCGACGATTTCAAGAGTCCTCTCGCCGGCGTTGCCGATCTTGCCTTCAACCTCCACCACCGTCTGCTTCAGATAACTTTCGGTGGCCTTCAGCTTGACGTCGCTGAGCTTGAGATTTCCTACGTACGCCCTGCCCTCCGTCGTGAGCGCGGTTTCGGCAACCGGGCGCTTCGAGATGTACTGCATGTAATAAAACAGCGCCGAGCCGAGCAGAACGATGCCGGCCAGGATGTATATCGGCAATCCGAAAACCGGCCGCCTTACCGGCCGTCCGGTGGAGGAAACGTCATTGGCCACTGATGGTCATCTCTCGGATCAGAAGCGTCGGAGCGGCGATGGAGGCGCGGAACTCGAGATCGGCGCCCACTTGCTCCACGTTCATCAGCATCTGTTTAAGATTGCCCGCGATCGTAATCTCCGACACAGGGTACGCCAGTTCGCCGTTCTCGATCCACAGGCCGGCGGCTCCGGCCGAATAATCACCGGTCACGGTGTTGGCGCTCGCGCCGATCAGTTCGGTGACGTACAACCCCTGGCGGACGCCGCTGATGATTTTGTCCGCCGCCATCTCGCCCGCTTCGATGAAGAAGTTTCCGGGGCCGACGCCGGCATTGCCCGTGATCCCTCGCGAGGCGTTGCCGGTGGTCTTTAAACCCAGTTTGCGAGCCGAGTAGGTATTTAACAGGTAGCTCTTGAGGAGGCCGCGCTCGATGACGATCGTGCGGCGCGCCGCGACACCCTCGTCGTCGAAAGGCGTGCTGCCGAAGAGCCCCGGGATGGTCGCATCGTCGATCACCGTCAGCGCCTCCGATGCGATTCTCTCCCCCAGCATGCCCGCAAGAAACGAAGCGTGGCGATAGATTGCCGATCCGCTCACCGCATCAAACAGGTCGCCGAGAAACGACCGCGCCGTGCGCGGCTCGAACACCACCGGCGCTTTCTGCGTCGGGATCCTCCGCGGATTCAGGCGCCGCAGCGCCCGTTCTGCCGCGATCCGGCCCACCTGTTCGGCGCTCTCGATGCGCGAGGCTGACCGCGCGGCCGAGTGCCAATAGTCTCGTTCCATCGATCCGTTGTCCTTCGCGATCGGCATCACGCCCAGCCCGCAGCTCGACGTGCGATAGCTGCTTGTGAATCCACGCGAATTGGCGAAAACGTACCGGCCAAGATTGGACTCGAACGACGCGCCCTCGGAGTTCTGGATACGC
>QHXU01000030.1:20815-23745 GCA_003223065.1 Acidobacteriota bacterium
GCGGCCCGCGCCATCGTGTCGATCCCTTCGCTCGAGAGATCCGACGTGTAGGATGACCCGCTGCGGCGGCCCACCAGCACACGAATTCCCATGCCTCGTGATCCGGCTTCCTTCATGCGCTCGGTTTGCCGCATCCGGACGTTCGTGGAGAACTCGTCGCCCTCGACGATGGTGCACTCGGCATCCGTCGCGCCACCGGCCAGCGCGCGCCGCACGGCTTCCGCGGCCACTTGCTCGAGATCGCTCATGCGGCCGTCCCGCCCACCGTCATGCGTTCGATCTTCAGCGTCGGAATGCCGACGCCCACCGGCACGCTTTGCCCTTCCTTTCCGCAGACCCCGATGCCTTCGTCAAGTTGAAGGTCGTTTCCCACCATGCTCACGTACTTCAGCGCCTCCGGCCCGTTGCCGATCAGCGACGCTCCGCGCACTGGGCGCGTGAGCCGGCCATTCTCGATCAGATAGCTCTCCGTCGCCGAGAAAACGAAGTTGCCGCTGGTGATGTCCACCTGGCCGCCGCCGAACGTAGTGCAGTATAGGCCCTTGGGCACGGAGCGGATGATCTCTTCCGGATCGCTCGTACCGGCGAGCATGTATGTATTGGTCATGCGCGGCATGGGCATGTGCTGATAACTTTCGCGGCGCCCGTTCCCCGTGGCCGCGGCGTGGGTGAGCCGGCTCGACAGTTTGTCTTGCAGGTAACCCCGGAGCACGCCGTTCTCGATCAGTACGTTCTTCTGCGTGGGAACGCCTTCATCGTCCACATTGAGCGAACCGCGCCGGCTGCCGATGGCCCCGTCGTCAATCACCGTGCACAACGGGCTGGCCACCATCTGGCCGATGCGGCCGCTGAACGCGGACACGCCCTTGCGATTGAAGTCGGCCTCCAGTCCGTGGCCGACGGCTTCGTGCAACAGAATGCCTGGCCAGCCCGGGCCCAGAACCACGGTCATCTCGCCCGCCGGGGCTTCCGACGCATCGAGCTGCACGATTGCTTGCCGGGCCGCTTCGCGCGCGAAGTGCTCCGGCGTTTTCTCGTTCAGGAAAAAATCCAGCGTCACTCGCCCCCCTCCGCCCGAGTGGCCGTGTTGAGGAGGACCGCCGTTTTCGCGCGCGAGCGCCGTCACGCTCAGTCGCGCCATCGGCTGGCGGTCGAAGCTCAGCCGGCCTTCACTGGTCGCCACCAGCACATGGCGCACGCTGTCGCCGTAAGCTGCCTGGACCTGAAACACGCGGGGGTCGTAGGCTCGCGCGGCGCGGTCGGCGCGCTTCACCAGCGCGACGCGCTCCTCCAGGCTCGTATCGTGCGGCACGGTAACCATGGGGTACAGATTGTGCCGGCGCGCTTCTTCGAAACCGTGTTTCGCCACGCCGGCCGGTCCCCGCGCGATGAGCGCGGCCACATGCGCGGCTTTGCGAATTTTTTCAGGGCTCAGATCATCGCTGTAACCGTAGCCGGTGCGCTCGCCCGCAATCACCCGCACTCCCACACCAAGCGAAACGCCTTCCGTCGCGCTCTTGACGATCTCCTCGTCGATCGCTATGGAGCTGGTCGCAAGATACTCGAAATAGAGGTCGGCGTACTCGCCGCCCGCCGAAAGCGCTTCGCTCAAGTACGATTCAAGATCGTGCTCGGTAATGCCGAAACGCTGGGCGAAAAAGGACTGCGAAAAACTCATACTTCGAGCGTATCATGCGGGCTTCACCGCGACGAGGCGCAAGCGGCGGTAGTCGATGATCCAGCCGCCATCGCGGTACATCGACGGCCGCAGCCGCCTGGCCACTGCGCGCCGCGCTTCACCCCGGCGAGCCTCGTTCATTCCTGAGAACAGGGCGTCGCCGAACATAACCAGCCAGTCCTCAAGCCCGTCCTCGCCTTCGACGCGCGTCGGCCGGTCGAAAAACATCACGTTCCGGACTTCGAAGCCCTGCTCCTCGAGCAGGCTCGCGTACTCGCCGACGCTCGGATAGTACCAAGGGATTTCGACCGGTCCCGTCTCCGCGAAAACCGCTTCCAGCAGCTTGCGCGTGTTTCCTTTGCCGCCAAACTCGGCCACGAACCGGCCGCCCGGCTTCAATGCGCGCCACACACACGCCGCCGCATCCGCCGCATTCTTGACCCAGTGCAGAGCGGCATTCGAAAAAACGGCGTCCACGGGCTCATCGGCACGGAAGGCCCCCGCATCCGCCACACGGAACTCGATCTGAGGAAAATTCTCGCGCGCCTGCGCGATCATCTCAGGCGAGCGATCGATGCCGGTCACCTCGGCTCCGCTCTCCGCGATACGCGCTGTCAATTGTCCGGAACCGCAGCCCAGATCGATGATACGCTCGCCCGGCCGGGACTCCAGCAGATCGATCAGAGATTCGCCGTGCCGCCACACATAAGAGTGGCGTGACTGGTAGCGCTCGGCGTCCCAGTCGGAGAGTGGTGGCATCCGGGCACTATTGTCTCAAGCCTTGTTGGCTCGAGGGCTACGGATCTTTCGCGCAGCGGAAACCGATGTCGCCCGACGAGTAGCGCTCCGGAATCGGGCTCCATTCGTACGCCGCTGCGGCGGCGAGGGGTGTGTTGAACGATCCTCCCCGAATTGCGATCCACTGCTCATCCGCCGTGGGCGGCGGCGAAAGCAACGTGGAGAACATCGCCACCGCGGCCGGGCTGGGCGTAATCCTGCCCTCGATCATCTCCCATGCGTTGCCCGCCATTTGATACGCGGGGTACGGCGCGAACGACCGCACCGGCATCAGCGCGCGTGTCGAAACCGGCGGATTTCCGCCGGTGTTCGCGAGCGCGGCGTCCTCGGCATCGCCCCAGGGGTAGCGATAACCCTTTGTGCCGCGTGACGCGCGTTCCCATTCAAGCGCGGTCGGCAGGCGTTTCCCTTTCCATTTCGCATATGCGCGCGCCTGCGCGATCGTGATGTGCAC
>QHXU01000509.1:0-2587 GCA_003223065.1 Acidobacteriota bacterium
CCCTCCAGCAGGCCATTGCTGTGCTCGACGCTTCTGGGAAGCTGGAGGCGCACAACGAGACGATCTCGATCCGCCAAAACCTCGCCAGCATCCTCAGTCCATTCTCCTGCGAGACATTGCGGGATGGTCGCCACGCAATCACGGCAAATGCCGATAATACGCCTTCTCGTCCAGTCCGGCCGAGATTAAGCCCCGCATGGTCGCGCCGGCCCAGATGTACCAGCAGGCGGCCGAGCTCTTCCAGGTTTCGCCACTCGTCGTTGTTACTGTCTATCAAGGCGTGCCACTCAAGTGTGTGCATGCCCCATCTTCTTTACCTCTTCCTCCGGAACAGGATGGTGCGAGCGGCATATTGGCGCTTATAAGGAATACCGATGACTGAAGTACAATCGCCGCATTTAGGGAAATCTCGCTTACATATCTCGCGGCGTCTTGCGATGTTTGCGTGCACCTTTTCCTTGGCTGGCGCGGATTATACAACCTATATCGGCGACTCTTTCTCGCACCACGTGGCCGCTATCACGACCGATGGTAACGGAAATACCTACGTGACCGGCAGCCGGGCGGTCACCAGCTCACTGACGGACGTTTTTGTGAGCAAGATCGACTTGTCCGGTAACGTGACGCTGGTGGCTACGCTGAGCGGTAAGGGGTCGGACGAGGCACATGCTATCGCGCTCGACCCGAGCGGCAACATCTACGTCGCGGGCAGCACCACTTCGCCGGATTTTTCCGCTGCTTCATCCTCTGCAAAGCGCTCCATCTTCCAAGCCCGGCTTCGTTACAACCGGCTTTCTGGTGAAGATGCGCGTACCGCCTCTCAGGTACAAATAGCCAGTCAGACCTAGTGCTCCGGTCGGGCTATCGTCGATTTCGTGAGAGGTTGAGTCTGATCATCAATGGCAAAGCCCTGCTCGCGATCTCTGTCCAGCGCCGTCCTTAGATCAGACGCTGAAACGATCGGTCGCCGCGTATACCGTAAAAACTGTGGGCGGCAAGACAACTACCGGTCAGAATGGAAGTCTCGCAATTCCCAATGGCCGAACGGTGGTCCTTTTTATGTCCATTGTTTTCGACCACGGCTCCCCTGTTCCGGACAAACTAGTTCATCGCCTGATTACGACCGAAGCCTCCGCCAGAGGCGCGGTGATCGCAACGCGTCACACCTCTTTGCATGTGCTGGGGCCACCACTGGAAGGGCCGGATTGGCTTGCCGCCGACGGCCCGAGCAATGATCGCGACAATCATCATCGGCGCGGAATCCTGATTGTCGATACCGTGGGCACCAGGCTCCGGCGGCGCCCTGGCTAGGCCCAAAAACTCACTTAGGCGAGGGAACCCCTTCGCAAGCCAGTTTATAGCCTTGTTCCCGCAATTCAGCAGTGAACATCATGAGGCTTTGGCCTTCCCATTCGACATCAACGAGCCGTATGCCATCGAAGGGGCCGCTCGTGACGGTGACGGTGCTGCCAGCCGGAATCGTCACAGAATGTATCTTGCCGTTGGTTGAAACGGCGAAACCGTCGGATGTCAGGCGGAAGCGGAACCCCGCCATGGTTAGAGTCTTGGGTGTGTTCGTATCGAACCTGTCTTTCGCGTATCGGATGGATTCGATTGGGAGAGGGTTCCCGGTGTTCCGTGCGGACGGCTCTGGGAAAGGAATCTGCCTAAACCATAGCTCGGTTACACCTTCGTGTCAAGCGGCATCTCTGGAGCGGTGTCGGTAACACACGATCTGTCCGCTGGAATTAGTACATGATCTGTCCAGCCGGGCGGTCACCAGCTCACTGACGGACGTTTTTGTGAGCAAGATCGACTTGTCCGGTAACGTGACGCTGGTGGCTACGCTGAGCGGTAAGGGGTCCTGAGGCCACTTCGAGCATCCTGCCAATCGTCAAGGAACTCGCTGACTCCATCACCAACCCCGCAGATCCGCTCCCGCCCGCATTCTCCGAGGAAGCATCGACTGAACTCGTTCGGGCGATCTTCGCGATCGGTCGCGCCAACGAAATTACAAGCGCGCAAGCGACGCTCCTCCTGCCGATCATCCTGCTCATAGCGAAACACGCGGCACCAGCACAGGCACCGGACGAGGACCAAGCACGGCCAGTAACAGGATGGGGCAGCGCTCCACGGATTTCAGCAGCCGATGCTCTCGCGGTCCTCGCGCGACATGCATCCTGTTGTACCATGGAGACGTGCGAAACGATTCGGCAACTCAGTGAAGACCCAGCGCCCGCCGTCAGAGTCCAAATCGCGACACGAGTCCTGTGCCTTAACTAGACCGCGCCAGAGCTGATGTGGGAGCTCCTCCAGGAGTGGGCGGCGCACGAACAAAACCCCACCGTGCTCGCTGACGCGATCCAGGCGCTTTCACGACTCCCAGCCAAGTTCTCCAACCAGACGGTGCCGCTCGTCGTAAGCATCTACGATGCGAACACCTGAGGGACCCGACACGAAACCGTCCGGGATGCCTGCATTCACTTTTTCGGTGGCCTCGCACTCTGGACGGACGGGACACCCGCCCTACCGCTACTCACCACGCTTGACTGGAAGTGTGGGGACTTTTGTTGGGATGCGGTTTCAC
>QHXU01000509.1:2616-4005 GCA_003223065.1 Acidobacteriota bacterium
AGCCGAGCGCAATGCTGGAACAGAATGCTAGCGATCGATGCTCCGAAATTCTCGGCCCGCTCCTGGGCCACAAACGGATCGTAAATCAACTGGGTCAATTTCCGGCTGGGGCTCTGCCCTGGTCACGCACCGGCCGCTTTGTGGCTCGATTGTTCAGTAGAAACTGGATGGTGCACTCCATTAGAATGTGGGACGCTATCACCGTTGAAATCGCCACCCGCCACAGACGTAGCGCTGAGAACGCACACGATGGCCGCTTGAAATTGCGGATCCACTGAGTAGAAGTGCACGGTGCCCGTCTTGGCGCCCCATCCATAGGGATTTTTCTCCGTACGTTTAGAAATCATGCCCAGGCTGCACGCCCTTGCGAAGGCATCTTCTGACAGTCCACACTGATTGCGCATGCCGTCGATGGCGATTTGCGACACCTCGCGGCGGTTTTCTAGCATCCACTCCAAGAATTTCCGTATATCGCCAGAACAAGAATCAAGGATCTCCTTGACAATCTCCTCTGGGCGCAGATCGGCACGTTGCGCTGGTCGCGATTTTTCTACTGGTTCGGGCGGGAGTTGATCCTTAAGCGCCGCGACTTGTCGGCTCAGGGCTTCAACGCGCTTCCTATAGAACAGTTGAGTGAATTTCCACACGACGATGGATGCAAATAGCCCCATCGCAAGTAGTACGACCTCAGCTCTCACGAACCCCGGCCCTAAGTCTCTCAATGCATCGGCCGGGCGGACATCGCCCACGTGCGGCTTCCCGGCATGCTGCTCCAGGTAGGCCCGCACTTGCGGCGGCAGCATCGAAATTAACTGGTTCCTCCAGGTTTCATCGAGCATACACGGAACCACTACCACGGCCACTGCGATCACACTCATCAGCGCGGTAGATCGCCCCAGGTGCCAGATCGACTCTCCGAGTCGAGTGGGCCAACTTTGATGCGGCTCTTCTTCAAGTAAATCTACAATGTGTCCCACAAGCTTCCTCCGTTCTCTCGCGGGCCTTAACCTGACTGCTGGAAATAAGCAGCAGGATTCTACTATCGTTGGTTATTCCTCGCGCGGTCCGAGGGGCATTTTCACAATTCCAAACAAAATTGCCGATTCTTGGGACGACGCCATCTGAAAGCAGGACGGACCAGGCGCCGGTGTGTGCTCTTTTCATCAGCGCCTGATCCGCCCACCTCGCGGTAACCGCTTGCCAGCGCGAACCTTCTGGAAGAAGTCCCGCAAATACCGCGAGGGCCGCAAAAAAGCTATGCAGCCGGTGTGTCTTCGCAAGGCGTCCTCCAGAGAATATAGGATGCGTCTCGGCAGTCGCCCACAATATCAGAACATAATACCACGATTACGTTTTTCGCTTTGGATTGCGAGTGACCCCTGCGCCATG
>QHXU01000509.1:4026-8521 GCA_003223065.1 Acidobacteriota bacterium
CAGGGCACGCCTCATTGACGTTTAGACCGTGTGTCTTGTTTGAGTGCTGGGGAGAGGGTCGAACTCTCATGCCCAGTGAAGGGCGCTATGCGGCGCAAATCCAAATTGGTCCCGTAGTCGTCGGCCGCGCGATCTTTGGGTTGCAGTGAAACAACCGCCTGCCGCAAGAAAGTTCGCCGGCCAATACGGCGGTGGGAATTCGGGATCACAAGTAACTTCGCCAGCACATCCGCGTTTTCCAAGACCGTCGCTGTATGGTGTGTGGGAGAGGCCTTCATTCGCAACCGCTGAATAGCGTGAGTGAATATTAGGGCAGGCCGAGTGCAATGAGGAGGAGCTGGCAGTGTGTGCGGTCTCTTATGGCTCGACGCGCTTGGCGTGGGCTTCAAGGTCCGATTTGAACACCATGCAGGTTTCCTTGTCCCAGATCACGTCCACGAACCGCGTACCGCGGAAGGGACCGTAAACCACGGTCACGGTAGCATTGGCGGGAATAGTCACCATCTCGGGCCCCGGCCCGTGGTGGTGGAAATTGCCGAGATCTCAGAGATCAGTCGGTAATGCTGCGCACGCATAATCTCAGCCATCGAAATCTCCTCTGCTTTCGGTTGGAAGAGCAGTTCCTGGCTTCTTTCAGAGTCATCGCTTATTCGTATGGTTTTTTCCGTTGCGCTTTGGCCGCTTTAGCAGAGCGCCGCGCCTGTTCACTGGCCGGAACGGCCGGAGTTCTGTGGCATAGCGCCGCTCAGCCTGGCCGATTTCCTCTTCGAGATTGTTAATCGTGCGCGCCAACCGCGCCAGGGTGTAGTTAGCTCCGGCCAAGCGCAGATCGTTGCGTGCTGCCAGGAGCCGGTCGAGCGCTGCCTTCAGATCAGCCAGGGTGTCGTTGGTTCCGCTGCGGAGTTTCCGGGACATCTAGCCGCTGCATCCGCGGGAGACTGTGAGCACGTCGTTCACTAAGTCGGAACTGCCAGCCTCCTCACACTGCTCGGGGTGGACGCCCTTCGCCGGGCCGCCGGTTTCCCTTCGTCATGCGCCCGGTCACCCGTTCCGCGAGGCTCCGCAGAAATCATTGATGCCGTGGGAGCACGTGGGTAGAGAATTTCTTACAAAAAGAGGATGAAACTACAAACCAAAATTCAATGGACGACCGAAAATATCCTACGCGGAAATAAGACCCAACGGCCGGGGTGTTGGTATTGAACAACATTGCTGTTGGAACAGATCGCCCCGCGGCGTTGCTTTGCCTTCGGCAGGCGGATGTCGTTGCGTGTCGTGACAGTAATGACCAACTCCAAAGGTAGCGTGATTGCGGCGATAGGCTGGGATGGGGACCGAGGAGAATGGCGAATCAATATCTACGGCGCGCACGGATTTTCCACGGAGCAAGCAGCCTTGGACTTCTGGCATGCCAATTTCGATCACGAAACCGGCACGTTCATTGGGCGGTGGCAAACTGCATCGTAACGTCGCAATGGGCCCAAGGCCCACAAATCGTTATGAAAATCGGTGCGGGCCCCAGCGGCATCCTATGAAGTGGCGCTCATCCGGCTGAGAGTGCAACGTTCTCCAATGCTTACACCCTGACCCTATATCAAGGCGGATTTTCGACCGTGCACCACAACGCTCGAACGAAAACCCACCTCGACCGCTGAATCTGAACGGAATCCAAACCAAAGGCCACTACTACAGAGGGAAGACGACGACTGCAAGTGGTCTGGCCACTCACCGGTTTAGCAGCATCACGGCTCCGATGCTAACCCCTGGTGCATGGAGTAGAGTGCCAGCTCCAAGCGGTCGGAGACGGCCAGCTTGTGGAAGATGTCATGCAGATGGTTCTTCACCGTCTGCTCGCTGATAGACAGCTTCCAAGCGATCTCCTTGTTCTTGTAACCCTGCGCCACCAACGCCACAATCTCCCGCTCCCGCGAAGTCAAGGCTTTGCCTTCACTGCCCCAGCGCGCCTGCTCGGGTTTGCTCATGTCACCGCCTGATTCAAACTGTCGCACCAGCGCAGCTGCGGCGCGTGCATCCAGCCACATCTCGCCGGCGTGAACTTTCCGAATGCTCTTGACGATGAGGTCCGGCGCGGTCCCTTTCAGCACGATGCCGCTGCAGCCGAGCTTCATCGCCTGCACCAGCTCGCTCTGGTCTTCGGAAGCCGTCAGTACGACCACGCGGATCTTCCGGTTGCTTAGCCGGAGCGCCTGCAGCGTACTCTGGCCGTCCAGGTTCGGCATGCGCAGGTCCAACAGCAACACGTCGGGTTCGAGTTCGCGGACTTTATACAACACCTCGCGCCCGTCGCCAGCCTCACCGACGACTTCAAAATCATCTTCAAGCTGCAGTAGCGTCTTCAAGGCATCACGAACCACCGGATGGTCGTCCGCAATGACAATCCGCACCGTCGCCTTGTTCGGCTTCGACTCCGCGTCGTTCCAGATCATACGCTGCTGTTACCGGGGATAGGGCATCTTCCTGTGGTGCCGGGGTTGAATGTTGATCTTCCACCTTACCGGCGTCGCAAAGTCCGGCCAATAGCCTGGACGTTGGGGTACGCAGCGTGCGGGTAATAGTACCTTTGCCCTGTGGTACTGGTGTCCCTCTGGAAAATCTCCTCACAGGCCAAGGGCGGCCGGAACACTCGGCGTCAACGGGGCTGGCAGTCGAGTTGCAAAAACCATACCTTCTGGCCGCAGGGAGGAGTGCAAAAAGCCCGGCGCGCGGGCGTCCCCGAACCTTCCGAGAAAAGGCACCCTCCCTGCGCTGATCCCACCCTCTAACCCAGATTGTAGTGCTCCCATCATCATTGGCCAAGTTATCTTTTGGCTGCTTGCCGAGGCGCTTTCTGGTCATGTCCGCTGCCCAAGGCCGGTCAGAGAGTTTCCTGGCTCCACTTTTTGATCGTTGGGCGTCTGGTTCCGCAGGCCCGGGTTATCGACCTGGGGATTGTCCCACGCAGGCCGAAACATAATTTGACAATTTGCCCTTGTGGGACTCATACTGGCAATTTCCTGGTAGCCGATGGGGAATGCCGTCCATTCACAACGCAAAGATCCGGCGCGATGAAGCGCTTGAAGACTGGCGGCACCAACTCGGCTTGTTGGAGGGCTTGCGGACGAACTCACCCCAATGGCAAAAACAGTGGGGCATAATCGAGGCGGCCCGTGACCGCTACGACCGGGCCGCTATGCACTACCTGGACTTGCTCAGCGGCGCGGAACCACCGAAACACGGGGCTGCATAAGACAGTCCAACAGGCAACTGTGGAGTACCGTGTCCAGACTCGCACCGTTGCTGTCCTACAACTGTCTGGCGGCCGGCACCTAGCCTCAACGCTTCCGACTCGCCATCTGTAAGAGAATTGTCGAGCGCCTTGGCGGCCGGATCTGGGTGGAGTCGCAGCCCGGAGAAGGTTCAACATTCTTCTCACAGTTCCTGTCCGAGCAAAAGCCCGAGCGAAAGGAAGCACATGAATACCCCCGTTGCCGAACAACCGTTTGAGGTATTGCTAGCGGAAGATCACCCCGGCGACGTGCGGCTGACCCGCGAGGCTCTGAAAGGAAGCGCGGTCCGCATCAATCTCAGCGTAGCGGCAAACGGCGAAGAGACTCTTGCCTTTCTACGCCGGCAGGGGAATTACACCGGGGCAACCCGTCCATCAATGGTTCTGCTGGATCTGAACATGCCTAAGAAGAATGGGTGGGAGGTGTTGCTTGAAACGAAAAAGGACCCGGAGTTGGACTGCATTCCGGTAGTGATCCTTACAACTTCAGGAGCGCAAGAGGACATTGTGCGCAGCTATAAACTGCATGCGAATGCCTACATAACTAAACCAAACCGCATGGACCGGTGGGCCTTCATCGTGAAGGCCATGGAGGAGTTCTTGTTGCACGTGGCCAGGCTTCCCCACACTGCCGCGCGTAGAAAAAAGACGGAGGCAGCCGAAAGGCAGCTCTCAAGGCGCACCAGCCGGCCATCGGCCCCAGAGTTATCTGTAGGCTCAATTTCGGTCTAAGCTGTCGGACATTTGCTCCCTTGCCGCAAAGGGGAAGTGGAACTACTCTGAGAATAGATTCGTTCCCAAGAGCCTCCACTAGGAGTCCTCTTCCAATCGAATGTAGTTTCAATCGGAGGGATGGAGGATTTCAATGGGTGATTTTCATCACCTCCGCGATTTCCGTTACCGGCTCACGGCTGACACCGCAGCCATTGCAACCCTTAATGGCAAGCTTCGCAAGGTGACGATTCACGCCAAGAGCACCATCACAGTCGTGGACGGTCCATTTAATGGCGCACGTCTTGTTGACATCTCTTGGGAAGGGAAAGCGCTCATGATGTCCACGGCGGATCTAAAGGAACACGGCGAACTCGTGGACCACGAGAAAATGGGGATCTCGGCTTAGGACGGCAACGGTGTGCCCAAATGGTCGGACGGATGGCCGGGTTGTCACGTGAGTTATTGCCCTCCCCACAGCACCGTTCTGCTCGTCGA
>QHXU01000031.1 GCA_003223065.1 Acidobacteriota bacterium
AGCAGGAAGCGTCGATGTGGTCATTGCGATCTCCTTTCATGAGCGCCTGTGACCCGCTGATACAGGCTGAAAGAAGATGCAAAGCACGCTGTCTCAATCGAAGCAGGTGGGATTGTTCCCTTGCCGCGGGCCGGTGGCGCCCTGACGCACGCTGTGGCTAGTATCCGCAACTTACCGCGGCATTGTCAACCAGGTTTGCCAGACCAGCTGTCTCGGAAAAAGTGGCCGCAGACGCTCACGCGTAGCGTCCGCAGCGGCAGCGGCTTCGTTCAAGTCGCCTTGGGGGAAGTTGAATGACCATCGGCTCACAGCTGTGTCTGGCGGACAAAGCGCCAGGGCGTAATCTCAATCGCCGTCGTCACGCCCTCCAGCCCTGTACCGGGAATAGGGCAGCACACACGACGACCACCCATCCACGTAAAGCACGATTGCACGAAGATGGCCACTGCATCAGAGTGGCCGGATTTTAAGATTCTTGAATCAGACTGCCGCGCCATGGTGCTGCAGCGAAATCGGCCCGGATGGCTTGGGGTGCAGGAACATATCCCGGATCGCGGGCGCCGCCGCCCACCGTTTGGAAGCGTTCGCGAGAGCCTGCTCGGAGGTCAGTGAACCTTCGCATACTCGGATGCCGTTGATCCAGTGCTCGAAATGACTGCCTTTCACCGTCAACTGCGATTGGTTCCACTCACCCGCGGGCCGCGCTGCCGTGATTGTAGTTGGCGCGATCATGGAGTAAAGCGCGCCGGTGGCATGCAGGAGGTCGCGCTTGTTCATGTCCGGATACGCCGCATCATCGATCAATTGGAACTCATAGGACACGGTATATTCCTGTCCGGTCGCGCCGGGCGCCATGTGAGCGCGATCGGAGCGAGGTTCGGCCAACTCGCGCCCGAGCATGGATTCAAAACCCGACTTCCGGTCCACCTTCGTGTTGTCGATGAAGATCGTACGCTGGATTCGGTACTTCACGCCAGTGTTGCCGCGCGAGGAAATGCGCCAGTCGAATTTCAGCTCGAAATTGCCGAAGGATTCCTGCGTGATCAGATCCTCCTCGATGCGCGGTTTGGCAGTTGTTCGGAGGCAGCCGTCTTCGATGGTCCACGAATCGCCCGGAGGCGTCTCGGCGGCTGGGTCGCGCCAGTTACGCATCGTGTGGCCGTCGAATGACAAGCGAAAGCCGGCCTGGTGCTCGGCCGGAGTGAGAGCGTTATCTGCCGCTTGCGCGATGAAGCAGGCAGCTCCCCAAAGCGCCAGCAATTTCATGCGCCCATGCGAACAGTTCGGCATAGGCCTGTCCATTTTGCTCTGTCCGGTTCTGCTTGACGCCCCCGCCCGATCAAAGTAGTATTTCTTCAGTACAGAGGAGGCCTTCGTGACGAAGCTTGTCTTGTCGTGTGCTTTTGTATGCGCGCTGCTGACGCCGTGTGCGGTCCGGGCCCAGGCGCTCTATGGTTCCATCGTGGGCAACGTGAAAGACTCCAGCGAAGCTGTGGTCGCGGGCGCCACCGTCACGCTGATCAATGTGGATACGAAGCAGTCCCGCGAGACCACCACAAGCGATACCGGAGGCTACGATTTTGCGACGCTGCTACCCGGCCCTTACGAGATGACGGTCAGCAGGCAAGGATTCACAACATCGACGCGGACCAGCATCGAGGTGACGGCCAATAACACGATTCGTGTCGACATCACGTTACACGTCGGCACAGTCTCCGAATCCGTGACCGTGAGCGGCGCCGCCGCCGTACTTCAGACCGACCGCGCGGAGGTCCGTAGCGATTTAGGACGCGCCGAACTAAGCAATCTGCCCATGTCGATGGGACGGAACTATCAGACTCTCTTCGTGACGCTGCCCGGTTTCGGCGGTGTCCAGTCCAGCTATAACTCGACTCCCTCCAACCCGTCGAAGGCGCTGGTATTCAACGTCAACGGCGCCAGTTTCAATATCAACAACACGAAAATCGACGGCGCCCAATCGATTAACGTGTGGCTGCCGCACGAGTCGGCATATGTGCCCACTCTGGAGGCCATTGAAACGGTGAACGTGGTGACCGGCAGTTTCGACGCGGAGACGGGCCTGGCCGGCGGCGCCGCGATCTACGTGCAGAGCAAGAGCGGCACCAACGAGCTGCACGGAGCGGTATTTGAAGACCACAATAACCAGCATCTGAACGCCCAGCCGTTTTTCCTGCCAGTGGGGCAGTCGAAGCCCAAGTTTGTCTATAACGATTTCGGCGGCGCCATCGGCGGGCCGATCATTAAGGAAAAGCTCTTCTTCTTTGGGAGCTACGAGGGCACTAACAACCGCGAAAGCGCTTATTACTTTGCCACAGTGCCCACCGCCGCGATCAAGAATGGCAACATGCAGGGCCAGAACAATCCGATTTACGATCCCGTCTCCGGAGATGCGACCGGCGCGAACCGAAACCCTCTCCCCAACCAGATTGTTCCGGACTCGCGAATGGATCCGATTGCCGTCAAGCTGGCAGGCATGACGCCGCTGCCCAACCTCCCAGGTAACTTATTGGCTAACAATTATTACGCCACAGGCAGTTATATCTTTGACCGCAGGCGCGCCGACGCCAAAGTGAACTGGAATCCCGGCTCGAAGTTCACGAGCTTCGTCCGTTTTGGGTTTCTGAACTATAACATGCTCAACCCGCCGATTTTTGGCGACCTGGTGGGACAACAAGTCTCCAGTTCGGGCGGTAACCCGGGACATGGTTGGGGCAACACGTTCAGCGTCACGGTCGCGGGCACGTACCTGATTACCCCGACACTCATCTTTGACGCCTATGTGGGTTGGGCACGCCTCGGCACTAATGTCGAAACGCCGGGCCTGGATCGGCAAGCCGGCTTGGCTTTAGGCATCCCCGGCACCAACGGCCCGGCGCATTATCAAGGCGGTTTGCCGAGATTCGCCGTGTCGGGTTACGACGATATCGGCACTCCCGGTTCCTATCTCCCCTACTACCGGAGCGATCCCGCGACTAACTACGTGGCCAACTTCAATGCGTCGAAAGGTACGCATGACATTCGCTGGGGTCTTGATTTTTCCCAACTGGCCATGAACCAAATCCAGGCCGAGGGCGGCTACGGCGCAGGGATGGGCGGTTTTATCTTCAGCGGCGGCCCGACTTCGATTTTGGGCGGACCTTCACCAAACCAGTTCAACAGCTACGCCGCGTTTCTCCTGGGGTTCGCCAACCAGGCCGGCAAAAACACCATTTTTGCGCCCGGCGCCGGCGGCTACGAGACCACGCGCGCGTGGCGCTACGGTTTATATGTCCGCGACCGCTGGAATATTACGCGCTCCCTCACGCTGTCGTACGGACTGCGCTGGGAATATTTCCCCATGCCGACGCGGAAGGATCAAGGCATCGGGCTATATAATCCCGCCACGAATAATGTAGAGATATGTGGCTACCAGTTAGTCCCCGCCAGCTGCAACATAAAGATGAGCACAAAAATGTTCGCTCCGCGGATTGGTCTGGCCTACCGCTTGTCTCCCACGTTTGTAATTCGTGCCGGCTATGGCATCACCAACGACCCCTACTCTCTGGATCGGCCATTCAAGTACAATTATCCGACCTTGTTGGTTCAGACCTACGATCCTGCGAACTCGTACTCGTGGGTTACCACGCTTCAGCAAGGAATCCCGGCGGTCCAGATTCCGAGCCTTGGCAACGGAATCATACCGCTTCCCGCCGCTTACACGACCACGACTATCGACATGTCGGCGTATAACCGGGGCTACATCCAATCGTGGAATCTCACTTTGCAGAAAGAGCTTCGCTGGGGACTTGTGGCGCAGGCCGGTTACGTGGCGACGCGTTCCACAGACATGGATACCGCGGTGAACATCAATGCCGGTCAAGTTCCGGGCGCCGGCACCAAAAGCGAACCGCTGAATATCCAATTCGGCCGGACGGCGACGACCACCGTGTATATGCCTGTAGGCACCAACCGCTACGACTCGCTCCAGGCAAAATTGGAGCGGCACTTGGTCAGGGGGTTCCAGTTCTCTGCGAATTACACGTGGTCGAAGGCCGTCGGCGTCGTCAAGAATAATGATACCGGTCTGCGAGAACCCGCCTTTGCGTACTGGTCCTTGAACCGGGCCGTGCAAGACTACGACCGCACGCAGAACTTCCAGGTCCGGGGCATGTGGGAGTTGCCCTTCGGCAAGGGCAAGCCCTGGGCGTCGAATAAAGGTGTGGCTTCGGCCATCCTGAGCGGGTGGCGGATCGATTCCCTGGCTTCCTTCATGACGGGACTGCCTTTTTATGTGAATGCTTCGGGCTCTTCGCTGAATATGCCGGGGGCCACGCAGAGGGCCGACCTGGTAAAGCCCAACGTGCAGATCTTCGGGAAGGTCGGGGATTATTTTGATCCTCTGGCATTCAAGCCGGTAACCGATGCGCGGTTCGGGAATCTCGGCTTCAACTCGCTGCGCGGGCCAGGCGTCGTCAACGTCGATCTTGCCATCGCGCGCGAGTTCCCGATCACGGAGCGGTTCAAGGCCCAGTTCCGCTGCGAATCCTTCAACTTCGCCAATACGCCGCATTTTGCGCTTCCGGGCACGAACGTGTCGAACCTGGTTCTGAGCGGGGACGGCACTGTGAAAAACCTCGCCGGTTTCACTCAGATCACTTCCACGCAAAACTTGGGACGCGACTTCGACGAGCGGCGAATCCAGTTCGATCTGCGGATCAGCTTTTAACCCAGGGCGCAGCGAGCGTTTCGGGCTTCACCGGTATAGGCTGAAGGGCGTGCTCATCCGTTCAGCTTGGTCGTCGCCAGCCAGGCTGTGCATTCGGAGTATGCCTTGGCGATTGTCGCCAACTCAATGCGCATCCACAACCGTATGGAGCTTTCCTGTATTTCGCCACTGCTTTACATAGAATCGGATCATGTTCCCCAAGCTCGCGGTTCTTAGCCTGTATCCGTTCGCATTCGTTTCGGCGCAGCGCGGCGGCGTGAACCTCCCGCCCGCGAAAATCGCAGGCGAGCTTCCGGCCGAACGCGTGAGCAACCCGGAAAAGCAGGGCGATTGGCCTTCGATCGCCTACGCTGCCGACGGCGCTCTGTACGCCTTCTGGATTGAATGGAACGATAAGGACGCCGATCGTGTCCTTGTGCGCCGTCGCGACGAGCAAGGCCGCTGGGGAAAGGAGATCGCCATTGACGACGGCAACTGGGATCATTACTCGCCGGCCATTGTCGCTCGCGGCGAAGGAGCGATGGCCATCTGGTCCGGCCAGTCGGCGGGCAACTACGATCTCTTCACAGCCGAGATCTCCTCCGCCGGCCGGGTGTCCAAGGTGCAGCGCCTGACGACCGCGCCCTTCAGCGATTTCAATGCGCGGGCAGTGGCCGATTCCGCGGGGAACGTTACGGTCGCGTGGCAGAGTTTTCGAAACGGCAAGAGCGAAATCTACGCGCGCCGTTTCAGTCGCACGGGCTGGGGGCTGGAAGTGCGCGTCTCAGACGGTGCAGGCAACCATTGGGAACCGGCGCTAGCTTTGGACCGCGGCGGACGGGCGTGGATATCCTGGGACAGTTACTCGACCGGCAATTACGACGTGTACCTCCGCTGGTTCGACGGATCGAAGCTGGGAGCCGTCGTCCCCGTCACCACCGAATCTGCGGCGCAGTTTCATTCGACCGTGGCGGTGGATGGGCAGGATCGGGTGTGGGTCGCCTGGGACGAAGGCGGCGAAAACTGGGGCAAGGATTTCTCGCGCGTCAGCGCCTCACCCGGCAACCGAGGCTTGCACTATTCCCGCCGGTTAGGCGTGCGCGTTTACAACAACGAACGGCTGCAGGAGGTCTCCGCCGATTTCAAAGAAGCGCTGACCGGACGCATGGAGCGATACGCCGAGTTGCCACATCTGGCTCTGGACGGCCACGGCACGCTGTGGATGATCTTCCGGCACTGGACCCTCGCGCAGCCAACCGAAATATATCATTTCTATGCCACAAGGCTGGATGGCGACCGGTGGTCCGTGCCGTTGCTTCTGGGCGCCAGCTCAGGCCAGAATACGCAATTCTCCTCGGTCTCGCTCGCACCGGATGGGCGCCTTGCGGTCGCGTATTCTAGCGACGGCCGCGCCCCGGGTGTGAACCCCCAAACTCAAATGCACGCCCTTCACTACAACGTGTACGTCTCGCAATTGCCCGCGGGCGATGGGCCTCCGCGGGTGTCTTTTGCGGACGCGAAGCTTCCGGCGGCGGGTGTGGCCGCTCATCCGCGGCCGCGCGCCACGATGGTTTCCAATGGAACGCGCTACGTTCTGCTCCTCGGCGACGCGCATCGTCACACCGATATCCGCGGCCATAGCGGCGTCGATGCTTCCCTTCTGGACACATATCGGTATGCCATCGACGCGGCGCAGCTCGACTGGCTGGGCGTCTCAGATCATAACGAAGTGGTCGGCGGAACCTGGCCGGACGGCTTGCGTGATTACCAGTGGTGGTTCACCCAGAAAGCCGTGGACCTCTTCTCGCATCCTCCGGCATTCATTCCCGTGTACAGTTACGAGCATAGCTTGGCGCGGCCGGCTGGCCATCGCAATGTGCTGTTCCTCAAACGGGGAGGACCGCTGCGGCCCGTGGACCGTAGAAAGCCCGAGGACAACCTGCCCCCGGAGATGTGGAAATGGATGGAACAGCATGCGCTCACCCAGCCCGGGCAGAAGGTGGTGGTGGTCCCGCATACCTTTGCCGAAACCACTCAGCCAATCGCCGACTGGAACTGGCGGAACGCGCGCTTCGAGTGTCTGCTCGAGATTTATCAGGGCGCGCGCTCCAGCTACGAAAAGTTTGGGCTGCCGGCGGCTGAGAAACGCGGCTCTTCCCAGTTGGGCGAGGATGGCCACTACGCCGTGGACGCCATCAATAAAGGGAGCACGTACGGCTTTGTTTCATTCAGCGATCACGGATCGACGCACAATAGCTGGGCCGCTGTATGGGCGCCCGGCGAGGACCGCGACGCGCTTTTCGACGGACTGTATCAGCGCCGCACCTATGCCGCAAGCGACGAGATCGTCATTAAAACTACCGCCGACGGCCATTTCCCAGGCGAGGAATTCTCATCCTCTAGAGCGCCGGTGATTCGAGCCGATATCGCGGCGCCGGATACCATTCTGCGCGTGGACGTTGTACGCGATGGAAGGTACATTTACAGCATCAGGCCTGACCGGAAAACTGCTTCCTTCAGTTTCCGCGATAGTGACGCCAAGGCAGGGCGAACGTATTATTACTTGCGCGTGTTTCAGCGGGACACCGAGAATCCATCCGGGGATCCGCAAGTGGGTTGGACCAGCCCCTGGTACGTTGAAATAGCCCATTAGGACTTCGGTAGCCGTGCCCTATGTCGATCCCGACCTTCCGGGAGTAATCTTAGAACGCTTTGGCTGCCGATAACACCACGCAACAGGCGGACCGTCCGGCCTTTACTGCTTCACGCTTGATTCTCTAGCTTTCGGGCACCAGGGGTCCGAATTTGAAAAAGTCGTCCGAAAGCGATTCGCCGGGCTTGACGGTGGTAAAAACCGTAATGGACCTGTAGAGGTGTTATGCTTGCTAAACGTACAAAAGGGAGGGAGCGATATGTCGCCTACCCCGGACACCGGCCCAGCCCACATTCTCCTTGTGGACGATCGCCCGGACAATCTTCTCGTTATGCAATCCCTGCTGGAAGACGACCCGGAATACAACATCGTCACCGCCTCCTCCGGCGCAGAGGCCATCGAGCTTGTCAAAAAGATCGACTTTGCCTTGATCGTCCTGGACGTGCAAATGCCCGACATGGACCGCTTTGAAACAGCGGCATCCATCAAACGGCTGCGCCGCGGTAAGGATGTGCCGATCATGATGGTCACGGCCATCTACAGTGAAGCTCCCTACTTTCTGAAGGGTTACTCCGCCGGGGCCATCGACTATATCGCCAAACCGTTCCACCCGGACATCTTCAAAGCCAAGGTGCGAGTCCATGCCAATCACCAAATACTTGCTTGAGGCGTACCGAGCGTTGCACCATGAGAACCGGGCAACCATCGTTCTTGAAACGATGCCAGTTGGACTCGTTGTCGCTGATCTAGGGGGGACAATTTCTCAGATCAACCGGGAAGCTAAGCGGATCTGGGGCGGCGCGCCCATGGTTGCTCTCGGCGATTATGCGAGGCTTGGGGGCTGGTGGGCGGATAGCGGCGAACCGGTGAAGGCGCACCAATGGCCCCTGGCTCGCGCCGTTCACAAAGGTGAAACGTGCCTCTACGAACTTGTCAACATCCGCTCTCTGGATGGCACGGCCAGGACCATTCTGGACTCGGCCGCACCCATCAGGGGCAGCCAGGGGGACGTGACGGGCGGTGTGGATGTCATGTTGGACATAACGCATCGAAAGCGCCTGGAAGAGGCCATTCAGACGGGGGCGTAAGGCTCACCGTTTTCCGTGCCCCGCCGGTCCACAGATGTGCGCCGCAGGTGCGGCCTCCGGCTGTCGATGTCGTTGAGCAGCACGCGGGAGTGGTGATGGGGTGGCTTGGTCTTGGCTCGACCTGGAATTGCGAGGGTTAAAGCGCTGGCTCGCCACCAGCGCGCAGGTTCTTCCAGACATTACTGTCCGCGACGTTTATGACATCGTCACATGGCGCGGTTAGATTTCTCCTGGTGAAGTGCCCGCGGCTGCTAGGACTGCTCGTCATGTTTATGCCCATGGCGAGGGGCGATGATCATCCCCAGCAGGGCGGCACCAGCCAGACGGGAACGGCTGCGCTAAAAGCCCTTAGCCTCGAAGAGCTGTCGGAAATTGATGTCACGTCGGCCGGCAAGAAGGAAGAGAAGCTCTCCAACGTGGCCGCCGCTCTCTACGTCATCACGCAGGACGAAATACGTAGAGCCGGCGTCAGGAGCATACCGGAAGCGTTACGGCTAGCCACTGGCCTCGAGGTGGCTATGTTCAACAATGGGAGCTGGCCGGTTAGCGCTCGCGGGTTCGATATCACGAGCGCGAACAAAATCCAGGTCTTCCTGGACGGCCGCAGCCTCTATAGTCCGCTGTTTGGGGGCGTGTTCTGGGACATGCAGAACACCGTCATCGAAAACGTCGACCGAATCGAGGTGATCCGGGGCCCCGGGGCAACCTTGTGGGGCGGCAATGCCGTCAACTGCGTGATTAACATTATCACGCGGAGCGCTCGAGATACGCGTGGTGTGATGGTCGTCGCCGGCGGCGGAGCCCAGGAGCGGGGGTTCGCTACTCTTCAGTACGGAGGAAGTGTCGGAATGCGCACCGCGTACCGTATTTACGGCAACTATTTCAACCGCGATTCTCTCGCGCTGCAAACTGGGTCGGACGCCAAAGATCCTTACCAGATGGAGCAAGGCGGATTCCGGGTCGACAGCGACATCACCACGCGGGATCAGTTGACGGTGCAGGGGGACCTCTATTCGGGCGACAATGGCATCCTGAACCGGCCCGATATTTCTGTACACGGAGGGAATTTACTCGCCCGCTGGACACATCGATTTGAGAATGGTTCAGACCTGCAAGGGCAGATGTACTACGACCGTACCTCCCGCCTCGTCCCCCAACAAATCGCTGAAGTGCGGAACACGTACGATGTAGATATCCAACATCACTTTCGTGCGGGAGAACGCCACGACGTTGTCTGGGGAGCGGGGTACCGAGCGAGCAACGATGGGACCAAGCAGTTGCCGCTGCTTTTCTTCGACCCTTCGGGCAGGCACCTAGCATTGTTTAATGTTTTCGCCCAGGACGAAATTGCGCTAAATCCGCAAACGCTTTATCTGATTCTCGGATCGAAGTTCGAGAACAACACGTACACCGGTTGGGAAGTTCAGCCCACCGCCCGGCTGGCCTGGACACCCACGACCCGGCAGACCCTTTGGGGCAGCATATCGCGCGCCATCAGAATACCGACGCAGTTCGACCGGGATCTGCGGATTACCGCGGGCACTCCGTTCGTGCTCCTGCAGGGCAGCAGCAGGTTCGTGTCGGAGGAACTGTTGGCGTACGAAATCGGTTACCGCATTCTTCCCGACCCGCGGCTCTCGATCGACATTTCGACGTATTACAACAAGTACGATCACCTGCGAAGCCAGGAAACGCCGCCCGCGGGTATTCCCGTCGTGCTCGCAAACAACCTGCGAGGCCACACCTACGGAGCGGAGTTCACTGCGAGATATCAGGCGCAATCCTGGTGGCGATTAACCGCTGCGTATTCGAACCTTCAGAAGCGCCTCGACTTGGAACCGGGAAGCACCGATCGTACAGGAGGGATGCAGGAGGGATTCGATCCTCGAAACCAGTTCTCCCTGCGGTCCGGCATGGACCTGCCCCACAAGACGGAACTCGATTTCTGGGTTCGTCACGTCAGTGCGATTCCAGTATCGCCTCCGCCACCGGTTCCCGCGTACACCGTGTTTGATGTCCGTGTGGGCTGGCGTCCGACAGACCACGTGGACATTTCGATAGTCGCCCGCAATCTGCCGGGGCGACGTCATCAGGAGTTCGGGCCGACGGGCGAGCTTGTACGGCGGGGACTCTACTTGATCACAACATGGCGGCTCTAGATACACCCTCGAACCACGTGCGAGGGCTGGGCCGCCTCTGCGGCACTTTGTGGTCTGCCTTGGCGATGGGTGTCTTGTGTTGTTCCGCCATGGCGCAGCAATCGCTCGAATACCAGGTTAAAGCAGCATTTCTGCTGAATTTTACGAAGTTCATTGAATGGCCAACAGCGGCCTTCGACGACGAACACTCGCCAATTGCCATCTGTGTTCTGGGCGATGACCCTTTTGGCGGAGCACTCAACCAAATTGTGGAAGGCGAGGCCGTGAACGGCCGGAAAATTGTCGTACAGACGATCCGACGTCTGCCGCCGCCGGGATCCTGCCGAGTCCTGTTTGTGAGCAAGTCGGAAAGAGACACTCGCAAGTTGCTTACGGGCTTAGGTCCGGGTGTCCTGACCGTCGGGGAAGGAGATGGTTTTCTAAGCGACGGAGGCATCATCGCTTTCGTTATTGACAATCGACGGGTCCGCTTCGATATCAATCAAAGCGCGGCGGCCAAGGCTTCGGTGATCATCAGCTCTAAGCTGCTCAACGTGGCCCGCTCCGTCGGGAAATAGACCTGCTACACGCTATGCGAATCTTCCGTGACAGGCCGATCAAACAGAAACTGATAGCGATCATCATCGTGACCACCACAGCGGCCCAGTTGCTGGCTGGTTTGGGCATTGTCATCGCGGATTCCGTGTTTTTTCGCGGACGTCTTCAGCGGGACCTTTCCGCGCTGGCCCACATCATCGCCGATAACAGCACGGCCGCATTGGCCTTTAACGATCCGAAATCAGCCACTGAGACGCTGGGGGCGCTGCGCGCAAGGACGCACGTAGTCAATGCTTGTATCTATCGGCCGGACGCCACAATCCTCGCCGGATACTCACGCCAGGGCACTCTCGGATGTCCGCCGGCGGATGGCCAAGATAACATTCGTTTTACTCGCCAGGACGTGGTTGTCTCGCAGGCAATTCTTCTGCATGGCCGGCGAATCGGCACCTTGATGTTGGTGTATGATCTCCGTGAAATCTACCAGCGAGTCGCGCTTTATGGCAGCACCGTGCTTGTTGTTCTGCTGGCTTCCAGTCTGCTTGCCTTTTTACTCTCATCACGCCTGCGCGCCGTCATCGCCACGCCGATCTCACAACTCGTGCGCGCCACGACGTTGGTCTCAGAAACGGGAGATTACAGCATTCGCGCGCAGAAGCTCTCGCGCGATGAGCTTGGCGTCCTCGTGGATCGATTCAATGAGATGCTGATGGGCATCCAGTCCAGGGACAACGACCTCAAGAAAGCGCTTCTCGATCGGGAACGGGCTCTTCTAGAGGTTGATAAAGAGCGAGAACGGTTTCGCTTCATGGCCGAATCGATGCCCCAAAAGGTTTTCACCGCT
>QHXU01000072.1:0-320 GCA_003223065.1 Acidobacteriota bacterium
AATCGATCAGGCACACCCTGCGTTTCAAGACAGCTCTTTACCCATGCCTGCGGGCTTTCCGATTTTCACCACCGGGGATAGCGCGTTCACCAACAATAAAGTCATCGTCGCGCGCAGCTACGTGCGGCAGCTTGCGGCGGGCAGTTCTCCCGCGGACTCGCGCCCTGACGATTTTTCCGCGCGCGACCGGGAGGGGCATGGAACCGCGGTCGCCTCGATTGCAGCGGGCGTTACCAATAACGGCACCGTCACGATTACTGGCGTCGCGCCGAAAGCGTATCTCGGCAATTACAAGATCTATGGGTCGCCTGAAGTCAACG
>QHXU01000072.1:349-8087 GCA_003223065.1 Acidobacteriota bacterium
ACGATGTCATCATCCACGCGCTGGAGGATGCCGTCAGTGACGGTATGGACATCATTTCGTTTTCCTCGGGCGGCCCTGCTTTCACTGGCCCGCTCGACACCGGCGCAGCCTGCGGCAACCCTGCTGGCGTGCCCTGCGACCTAAGTGCGCTGGCCTTCGAGAATGCCGCCAAGGCCGGAAAGATCATCGTGGCGGCCGCCGGCAACGAAGGCGAGGACGGCTCTTCTTTTCCGACGTTCAATTCGATCAGTTCGCCCGCCGATGCGCCGTCCGTGCTGGCCGCCGGCGCGTCTACCAACTCCCACCAATTCCTCGAAACGGTGAGCGTTCCGGGCGCAAACGCCCCTCCGAATCTCCAGAACATCGCTACTCAGTCCGGAGATGCCACCGTGCCCACCGGCGCCGTAACGGCGCCACTGGTCGATGTGACAATGGTGGGCGATAACGGACTCCTGTGCTCCGCGTTGCCGGACCTCACACTGGAAGGGACCGTTGCGCTGGTCGAACGCGGCTCGTGCAATTTCAGCACGAAGGTCGCGAACGCGGAAAATGCAGGCGCGGTCGGCGCAATCATTTATATGGCGGACCCATCTCCTCCAGTTTCGCCCGGCGGCCTTTCCGGATTGATCCCGGCTGTGGTCATCTCGAACAGCGACGGTGTCGCGCTCAAGGCCTTCATCGAGGCGAATCCTTACCAGCAAGTGACCATCAACCCCGGCGCGGCCGAGCAGAGCGTCTCCGGCTTCAACCAAAAGGCGGGCTGGTCCTCGTACGGCCCCGCTACCGGCACGTTCGGACTCAAGCCCGACCTCGTGGCAGTCGGAACTTCGATGTATATGGCGGCTCAACAATACGATCGGCTTGGCGGAGTGTACAGCTCGAATGGGTACGCGGTGGCCAGCGGCACTAGTTTCGCGACACCGATGGTCGCCGGCGCCGCCGCGCTGGTGAAGCAGAGCCATCCGGGGTTTTCGGCGGCGCAGGTGCGGTCAGCGCTGGTCAACACCGCCTCGCAGGATGTCCTGACGGATGACTCGGGTAATCCTGTCAGCGTTTTGGGACTGGGCGGAGGCAAACTCGATGCGGGCGCAGCCGTAGGCGCGGCCGTGACATCCAATCCTGCGACGATCTCGTTTGGCGTTGTGCAATCCTTGCCTCAGTCGCAGCAGATTCAGATCACGAATGGCGGATCCGCCGCGGTGAATCTTTCGCTTGCTATCGCGCAGGCAAGTTCCAGCCCGGCTGCGAACCTGACCCTCAATCCGCAGAGCTTGTCTCTTGCTCCCGGCGCAAGCGGAACCGTTACGGTCACGCTTGCAGGTTCGGTTCCCGCGGCCGGGTCTTACTCGGGCGCGGTCACCATTCAAGGCTCGGGCGTCTCCCTGCGGGTTCCCTACCTCTACCTGGTGGGAAGTGGCGTGGCCGCCAATATCATACAGCTCACCGGCTCGAATTTCGATGGGACCGCCGGCCAAGGGATTCCTGAGGGAATCATTTCATTCAAGCTGACCGACGCTAATGGTGTGCCGATCTCGGGCGCGCCTGTGACTTTCACGCCGCGAGGCGGCGGCACACTTCTTAATGCCGACAGTACGACGGACGCCTACGGAATCGCCTCAGCCCAGCCTGTGCTCGGTTCACAACCCGGCAGCTATTCGTTCACCGCCACGGCGGGCGGACAGAGGACGACCTTCTCGGGTTTCGCCAGACAGCAGCCCTCGATCACTTCCGCTGTGAACGCGGCAAGTTTTGAAGCCGGGAAACCAGTAGCGCCCGGGTCCTACATCACTCTCTTTGGTTCCGGCCTGAGCGACTTCACGGACTCCGCGGCGACGGTGACGCCGCTGGCGATCGACAACGTCATCGTGAGCTTCGATGTACCTTCGGCGGGCATCAGTGTGCCTGGCCATCCGACCTACGTGAGTCCGGGCCAGGTGAACGTCCACGTTCCCTGGGAGTTGTCTGGACAGGGTTCCGCGCAGGTCAAGGTGACGATCGACTTTTCGAACGGAAACATCGTCACTGTGCCGCTCGCCGCCTATTCTCCGGCCTTCTTCGAAATTTCTGGAATCGCCGCCGCCCTGGATACGAGCTTTAAGGTGATCGGCTCGAACAATCCGGCGCGCCGAGGACAGGCCATCTCGCTCTTCGCCAACGGCCTGGGACCCGTGACGAACCAGCCGCCAAGCGGCGACCCGGCTCCCTCCTCTCCTCCTTTCGCCGAGACCAGGACAAAACCCGTCGTGATGATCGGCGGCCAATCCGCGGATGTCTCTTTCAGCGGATTGGCGCCGGGGTTTGCGGGGCTCTACCAGATCAACGTCACGGTGCCGTCCGGCCTGAATCCCGGCACGTATGCGGTCACGGTGGCAATCGGGGGGCAAACGTCGAAGGCCTCCAATATCGTTGTGCAGTAGCAGCAGTCCCGCTCGATCACCTACCGGCTACGTACTTCGCGAGAGCTCCGTTGCCTCGCCACCGGGAGCCTGCTGCGGACTGGTCTCGTAAGAGCGCTGCGCGGCCGGTCCAGCTTTACCGAAGTCGAAGCTTCCGGACCAGCGGCTGTCGCGCCTCCGGCCACCGTCAGCAAAGCTTGTGAAGTGTAGGAGTCCGGGCCGGAGATATCCACATAAACGTCGCCCGCACTTACTCCGCTCGGCACTTCCACGTTTATCTGATACAGCCCGATCAGTTGCGGAGCCAGCCCGGCGTAGTGGACCGTCGCGGCCTGCCCATGGACGAATGCCGAGATGGTAGAGGTCGCCGAACTCAGCTGATCCGTGGGCCCGGGTGCCCCGTCGGCGATTGCCGGATTCACCAGCCCAAGTCCCGTCACAAATACGGCCACCGTCTCACCGATTTGCGCTGGACTCGACGGCGTCACAATGCTGAAATCCGGATGCAGTGCGGCTGCGTACCCGATGCCCCCCGGCGGCAGCGTAAACACGCCAGGTGACGTCAGGCTCGAAAACATCGTCACTGCATTCGATGACACGTCCTGATTGATCACCTGGAATTGCAGAATCGGTCCCGTGGCGGCATAGGGGACAATCGCCGATATCTGGGTGGGGCTCACGACATAGATGTGGGCCGCAATACCGTTAACGGTCACCTGAACGCCGGCCAGCGTTGTGGGAAAAGTCGCGTCCACCGCCGAACCGCTCGCGAGGTTCGTTCCGTATATCGAAATGAGCTCGCCGGGCGCAATCCCCACTGTAAAAAGAGCGGAACTCGCGGCGTTAACGATCCCGTTCGGGTAAATGAATACTCCGGAACCGCTGAAACTCGGGCTCTGGAAAGCAACGTTGATACCCAGGTACGGATTTTTGCCGAAGCCGATTCGGATCGCTCCTCCCGCGCCGAATATGTAGTGCTGAAATCCGCTGGGATCGTCGTACGTACCGTCGGGATTGAGCGAAAATGAATCCTGATAGGTGAAGTCGTAGGCGCTATTGTTGAATACCGATTGGATCCGCCGGTGGTTCAGGATCAGGCCGGAATTTGCCTTCAGCGATCCATAGAATGTTTGGAGCGTCGCAAATCCATTCACCAACTGCGACTCATCCTCTTCAACGCCGGCCTGATAGTAAATCCCCCCGAATGTCGCGCTGGACGCCGCCCGGACTCCGACGAACATGTCCCAACCCGTCGGTGAGCCGCCAAAGACGAAATTGCCGTCCGGCGAGATATAAAGATACCGGTTGCCGGCGATCAGGTTTTGAGTTGTAAGCGAACCGCCGAAGGCGACGTTCGCTGCGCCGTTGCTGAATGCGTAGCGAACTCCCTGGATGGTCTGCCGGACCACCGTAGTCCCGGCTCCGCCGATGTATCCGCTGACGCTCACGGTCCCGAGATTGCCCGATCCGTCCGGATTCAACTGAAATAGGGAGGCGCGGACGTCGAGCGGGCTGCCGCTCGGGTAATCCAGTTCCGCAATCCAGTAGGGGCCCTTGAACGACGCGTTCGTAGCGGCGGATGAGCCAACCGGCGCGGCGATAAACAGATCGTTGAATCCGCTGTCCGTGCTGCTGCCGATGAAAATGCCCTGGGAAACCAATCCGTAGATCGAGTCCCCGGTCGAAACGGGGCTGCTGAGAAATCCGTAGCCGCTTGCCGAGATTGAGTACGCGCCCGATGTGTTAAAGGATTGCGGGGACCCGGAATCGCTGTCCATCACCGTGCCGGTGATACTGTAGCCGCCGGTTCCGTCGAAGGCTATGTTTCCATACACCGACAGGGCCCGGCCCAGATTTCCGGAGTTGTCGGCTATGACGTAAATCACCTCGCGGAAGTAGTAGGTTCCTTGCAGTAATCCATTGCCGCTGGTATCCCAACTCTGAGCGGCCGCTTGCCAAATGAATCCCAGCCACAAAAAAAACGCCAGACGGACAACCCTCATTCTCCTCCCACCTCCACCTATCATGGACGTGGCCGGGGACCGGGCGTTGACAATGGAATCGTCTTCATTGCGTGTATCCTCGGCCCGACAACTCGCAAGGCCGGCGCGCTACTTCGATCATAATCGATGTTCTTCAGATGACGATTGCGTAAATCCGCAAACGGCGATATACTGTCGGCGTTTAGCGCTACAGTAGCGCGTTTAGCTGCATTTGGGGAAAGGGGATTTCCAGTGAAACGAATCCAGCGGATTCTGCTTCCCGTTGTTGTCCTGTGTTCCGTGCTCGCAGCACAGGAATTTCGCGCCACGATCTCCGGTCACGTTTTTGACGCGTCGGGCGCGGCCGTACCCAACGTCAAGATCCAGGCTGTGAACGTGGATACGAACGAAACGACGACTGCCACCACGGACACTTCCGGAGCCTACTCGATCCCGTTCCTCCGTCCGGGCGATTACAAGCTGACGGCGGCGGCGGCGGGTTTCAAACAGTTCCTTCGCGAGAACATCACGCTCGAGGTCGGTAAGGTCGCCGGCATCGACATACACCTGGAAGTAGGCAATCTCTCAGAGAGTGTTGAAGTTACGGCTGAAGCCGCGCTGCTCGAAACGCAGACCGCAAATCGGGGCGGCGTCGTGAACACCCAACAAGTTTCAGAGCTTCCCTTGAATGCCCGCAACCCGTTCATGCTCGGCGCGATGATGTCCGGCGTCACCTTCAACGGCGCGGCCATCTGGCAGCGTCCGTTCGACAACGGCGCGATCGCACAGTGGTCCGTCAACGGCGGCCGCGATTCCTCTTCCGAGTTCATGCTGGACGGCGCTTCGAATAACGGGCAGATGGGCCTCAATAACGTCGCGTACGTGCCCATCGTCGATGCCGTGCAGGAATTCAGCGTGATGGCGAACTCCTTCAGCGCCGAGTACGGCCACTCGGGTGGCGGGATCATGAACGTCGTGCTCAAAAGCGGCACGAACACGTTCCACGCCACCGGTTGGGAGTACTTGCGCCGCACGCCGCTCGACGCCAACACATTCCAGAACAACGCCATCGGCAAACCGAGACCGGAGCACTATCTGGATCAGTACGGCTTCCAACTCGAAGGACCGGTTCGCATCCCGAAACTCCTGAAGCCCGATGGCAGTGTGAAACTCTTCTACCTCGGCAGTTTCGAGAATTACCGGGAAGGCACGCCCAATCCGCTCACTGTTTCCTGGCCAGAGCCGGAGATGCGCACGGGCGACTTTTCGAAGCTGGTGAACGCGCAGGGACAAGCCGTTACGATCTACAATCCTTTCGATTTCACCCGGGATGGGAACGGAGATCCGGTTCGAGTTCCATTCTCGGGCAACAAAATCCCGGCGACCATGATCAACCCCATCGCGGCCGCGGTCACGAAGTTTATGCCGTCGCCAAACCAACCCACTCCCGGAGGGAATCGCTATTCCACTAACAATCTCGTCCGGCCTGGATATTTTGATGCGGACAAGTTCTATAACCTGATCTTGAAATTCGATTGGAACTTTGGCGACAAGCACCGCGCGTTTGTCCGGCATGGATCCAACGACCGCACGGAGGATCGCTCCGTGAATGGCATCGACAACAAGCCGGGCACCGATGGCCAGCAGCCGTTCCAGCGAATCAATGATACGTATGTGTTCGACTGGGTCAGCACGGTTTCTCCCAGCTTCATCCTGAATGGGCGCGCGTCTTATAACCGTTTCATCGAGAAAGGTTATGGCGCAGCCAACGCGGGATTTGACCTCTCCAGCTTTGGTCTCCCGCAGTCTCTTCTGAAGCAAATCCCTGGCGGCGCGTACTTCGGCCGATGGAACTTTTACAGCGGAAATAGCGGAACCACTGCCGTCTACAACCCGCTGGGCCGTGGCCAAAGCAACAATTTCTCCAACACGTACGAATTGGCGGCCAGCGCGACGAAAATCTGGAGAGGCCACACGATGAAGGCCGGTGTCGACATCCGTCAAATCAACTATCTCATCCAAAACACAGGGGACGTCCTCCGGTTCGATTCTTTCGCGGCGCCGACCTCAAAGGTTTGGAGTACGCCCGATGCGACCAGCGGCGATCCCTATGCTACTTTCCTGCTCGGGATACCTCAGGGCAACTCCAACTTCCCCCTGTTCCCCTGGTGGAAGCAGTGGTACGCCGCGCCATATTTCATGGATGACTGGAAAGTGTCGCGACGACTGACGCTTAACCTGGGGATCCGCTGGGATTTCAATCTTCCGGTTTATGAGAAGTGGAACCGGATGAACGGTCCCTTCGATCCGAACGCGCCCAGTGTCATCGCCTCACAGATCAGCGCCAATCTGGCTTCGATCCAGTCGCAGATTCCGCCGGACCTTGCCGCGAAGTATGCTTCATTGACAAGCTTGAAAGGAAGCCTGACCTTTGCCGGCGTTGGAGGGATCCCGAGCACTCCAGCGAACAAAGACCTGAACAACATTCAGCCCCGCATCGGTTTCGCCTATCAGGTCCGGGAGAAGCTCGTGATGCGCGGGGGCGTCGGTCTCTATTATTCGAACCCCGACAATGGCTACCTGCAGAGCGCAGGCTTCGCCACCAGCACGGATCTCGTGAACTCGCTCGACGGCGGCCGTACGTTCGTTCCGAATATTTTGTCGAACCCGTACCCGGATGGCATATTGCGCCCGACCGGATCCTCGGCCGGCTCAGCGACCTTTGTGGGGAAGGATAATTCCTGGTTTGATTCCAACTTCCACACCCCGAAGGTCTGGTCGATGCAGCTCGGCTTCCAATATCTGGTCACCCGCACCTCGACTCTCGATTTTTCGTATGTCGGCACGCGCAGCACTGACCTGAACATGGAAAAGGATTACAACCTTCCGCCGCTGGACCTTCGCCAGGCCTGTAACGGTCTCCAAGGCGGTCGAGGGGACTTCTGCGATGCTCAGGTACCCAATCCATTCAAGGGCATTGCAGCATTCACTGGCACCTCGTTCTTCAGCTCCAACACCATTTCCCGTTGGCAGATGGACAGGCTCTTCCCGCAGTTCAACGGCACGCTCCTTCAACGGGGCCGGAACGACTCTGAGATTTATTACGACTCTCTGCAGATCAACTACAACATGCGTTTCCGCGGCGGCGTCAACCTTCTCGGAAACTACACGCTTTCGAAGCAGATCGAGCAATGGGGCTTCAACGATCCGTACAACAACGTCTATCAGCGAGGCCTCTATTTGCTGGACCGCCCGCAGGTCCTCAAAACTACCGTCGTTTATGAGCTGCCTTTCGGACAAGGCAAACACTGGGGCGCAGGGACTAGCGGTCTGGTGAAGAAGCTGATCTCGGGTTGGGAG
>QHXU01000072.1:8108-12846 GCA_003223065.1 Acidobacteriota bacterium
AAACCCGTTCAAGGGCTTCCCGAGCGACCTCCCCGGCAACGTAGTGCAACTGAAGGATCCCAGCAGTCCGGGCGGCGGATGGGATGGCAACGTCGACTGGAAGGCGAACCAGGTCCGCCTATGGAATCCCTGCGTGCTCCAGCAGAGGGCTGACGGCACCGCCGCGCCGACCTCCACCAGCCTTGCGAAAGGCTGCGGAACAGACCCCGCCAACTACGCATGGCTGTGGCTCTATAGCCCGGGAGGAAGTGTGGGTGGACCCGGTCCTGGATACACGCCGCGCTACACGACGCGCCGCTCCGGCCAGATCCGCAGGCACCACGCGTTTCAGATGGACGCCTCCATCAACAAGAGGACCCAGATTACTGAGCGTCTGGGCTTGCAGTTCGGCGTGGAGGCGTTCAATCTGCTGAACCACAACTACTTCGGCCGGGACCAGGTTAACACCGACCCCAGTAACCCCAATTTCGGCACCATCTTCCCTTCCCTGGTGTCGACGCAGAACATTCTGCCGCGACAGATCCAGATACGCATGAAAGTGATGTGGTAGGCGTGGGGTAAGCTTTACTCATCCCTGAGCGCGACCATCGGCTCCAGGCCCGCGGCGCGGCGCGCGGGTCCGTAACTGGCGGCCAAGGCGATACCCGTCAGTAGCGCGACCGCTGCCACCATCGAAACCGGATCGTACGGCTGCAGTCCAAACAAAAGGGTCGACGCCGCGCGTCCCGCCCACATGGCGATCACGACCCCCGCCGTCAGCCCCACTCCCAGCAAGAGCACGGCTTCGCGCAGCACCAGCAGGATCACACGGGTGCGGTCCGCGCCGAGAGCGATCCGCACGCCGATCTCATTTCGCCGCCGCGCCACCATGTACGAAATCACGCCGTAGAGGCCGAGGGTGGCCAGCAGCCCGGCCAACAGCCCGAATCCTCCCGAAAGCGCCGCCATCAGCTTCTCGCGCAGCAGCGATTCCTGCAACTGCGCCGAAAGCGACCGGAACTCGATTCCGATCGCCGGACTGACCGCCGCCACTGCCGGCTTCACGGCGCTCATCAATCTGCCGGGCGATCCAACCACCCGCAGCACGAATGTGGCGCCTGGTCCAGGGTCCTCATCTTGCGCAATCGGGAAGAATCCTATCGGCAGGAAGTCTTCGCGCAGCTCGTAATACTTGGTGTTCTTCACCAGGCCCACGATTTGGATTAGTGGCTCAGGCTTGCCTGCCTCGGCTTCCAGGTGGAATGTACGGCCGACCGGATTGGCACCGCCGAAAAACTTTTTCGCGAACGTCTCGTTTACGATCGCGACTTTCGGTGACGAAAGCGTATCGTGTTCATCGAACTCGCGACCCGCGAGCAAATTTGTGCTCAATGTCCGGAAGTAGCCAGGGCCGGCACGATTGAAGAATGCCATCTTCCCGCTCGCCGCCGCGGTCGTGCCGTCCGGGCCGATGTCATTATTCCAACCGCTGCCGCTCACGGGCGTAAAGAGAACCTGCGCTGCGGAGACGACGCCCGGCAGCGCCGCCAACAGGTCGTGCAACTCGCGATATACCGCAGGCCTCCGCTCCTTCGGATATTGCGCCCTGCCGAAGTCGAGACTGACTGTTAGGACGCCCTCGGCCTTGAACCCGGCTTCCGTGGTCAGCAGATTACGAAGGCTCCGAACGAATAGCAGCGCGCCGACCAGCAACACCAGGGAGAGCGCCACTTGCGTGGCCACCAGGATCCTTCGCAGGCTGAACCGTTCCCGCCCCGCTGACATGCTTCGGCCTCCCGCGCGCATCGCGGAAACAGGCGACAGTTGGGTGGCTCGCAGGGCCGGCGCCAGGCCGAACAGCAGGCACGTCAGCATCGCCAGTCCCGCCGCGAACTCCAGCACGCGCCAATCCAGGGAGAGACCGACGAAAAGCGGACTGTTCGCCGTGCTCATCAACGCAACCAGCCCCCGGCTCAAAGTGCCTGCCAGGACGGCGCCCAGGGAGGTCCCGGCGACGGCGAGCAACAGGCTTTCCGCGAGAAGCTGGCGCAGCAGTCTCCATCGGGATGCGCCAATGGCGAGTCTGACGGCGATCTCGCGCTCGCGCACGCTCGCGCGCGCCAGCAGCAGATTGGCCAGATTCGCGCAGGCGATCAGAAGCACCAGGCCCGTGGTGGCCATCAGCAGCCAGAGCGGACGTTCGTACTCCCGGCGCAGGCCGGAAACACCGGTCCCTCCATCCGTGGCGGCAAGCTTGTTGGCCAAGTAGTGTTTCGCGGTCTCGGGCTTGTACGTCGGTGGCAATGTCGCCTGCATGATACCCGGCGAAAGCGCGTTGAGATGCGTGTTGGCTCGCTCCACGGTCCATCCCGGTTTCAGACGTCCCATCATCGACAGCCACCACCCTTCTTGTCTTCGGCCAGCAACCGGTCGGCGCAAAGCGGGATTGCCACGTCGTACCGGTTCCCGACTTCAACGCCGAAAAACGATGGAGGCGTGACGCCGATGACGGGCATGGGATATCCGTCGAGCCGGAGTGAGTGGCCCAGGATCCCGGGATCGCCTCCAAACTCCCGCTGCCAGAACGCATAGCTCAGCACCGCTCCGGCGCCGGCGCATGTCTGGCTGTCATCCTGTGCCGTAAATGTACGGCCCAGCACTGCCTCCACTCCGAGCTGGCTAAAGAATTCGCCGCTGACGTAGAGTCCCTCGGCGTACCGTGCTTCGCCTCCGCTCGAGAGATTGAACCGCGCGGCGCTCCATGCCAGCACGCCCGTGAACGCTTGCTGCTGCTCCCGAATCTGCTCCCATTGCGCATAGGTCAGCCGCGCGCTGCGCGTGGAGAACCAGCCGGACCGCGACGAGCCTTTCGGAAAGTCGATCGACACTAGTTCCTGTGGGTTGTGCACCGGCAGCATCTTGAGACGGATCGCGTCGATAAGCTGGAAGATCGCCGTGTTCGCGCCGATGCCCAGCGCCAGCGACAACATCGCCGCCAGCGTAAACCCGGGACTCTGTCTAAGCTGCCGGAGCCCGTACCGCAAGTCCTGCATGACCGATTCGAGCATGTTTGACCCTTCTTACTAAATACGAAGCAATTCGACAGCGGTTAGCCGGCAATTATCTGGCCGTAAATTATTGATCAGCGGTGTGGGCGGGCCTCCAGGCTGGCAAACGATCGCGTCACTTGGCCAACGCAACGTGGTCGTAACTGATGACGCGCGTGATCTTCCATGCGCCGCCTTTCTTTTGCCACAGGTGGATGAACTTCCCCTCGCCGACCGGCTCACGCTCTTCCGCCCCGGGGTGGTGGAAACGATGCACACCCATCTCAAGGGCTCCATAGCCATGCATGGGATACACCTGAAGCGTCCCTGGAACAAGCTCCCGGCGCACCTTGCCACAGATGTTCTTCTTGACGCTTTCGGTTAGGTTCTGCCTGCCGAGCGTCACTCCTCCCTGATCGTGATAGAACTCCACATCGTCTATGAAAAACGTGCCGAACTTCTCCAGATCGCACTGGTTATAGGAATCGAAAAGTGCGGTATCCAGCGAAGCGATAGTACGAAAAAGTTCATCAGGGGATGTCGTGCCTGGCGGCGACTGGGCTTCCAGCCGGAAGACTAGCACGGCGAGCAGAGGTAAGAGCTGCAGGATATTTCGAAATCGGGACATACTCCGAAATACGCCGGCAACGGACAGAATGTTCCCTTGGGTGAACGGAACGCTTATATCCAGAAGAGCGCGGGATGGTCGTGTCCGGTGGCGTGGGTCACGATGCGGTCATAGACGCGAGCACCCGAATCGCCGTTCGTAAAAACGAAGATTGCGTTGCCTGTCGCGGGCTCGGCGGCAACGAAGTTTTTAAAGCCGCCGTTGTCGCCCCACTGCCATAGATACTCACGGCCTTCGACACGTTCGATACCCCATCCCAGTCCCCAGCCCAATGAGGGACGAATGTTGATCTGCTCTTTGTGGATGGCGGAATTGGAAATCGCGGCCGCTATGAAGCGGGCGTAATCCGGCGCGTTGGTGATCATACTGGCCGCGGCGTTGGGCAACAACCAGTTGGGCAGGGAGGGATGGTCCGAATCGCGTGCCGCCGCTTCGTAATCAGCATATTTCCAGGCGGTCACGGTTTGGCCTTTTTGCGCCGCGAGAGCGTGGAGGCGCTTCGCGTTTTTATCCCAGTCCTTGCGGAGCGCTCCGCGGCGATCGTGGGGTAGCGCGTAGCGTTCAGACCATTCGGGCCTCCACACCATGCTGGTCGATGTCATATTCAGCGGCTGGAATACGAGAGCGTTCATCAGTTCGCCGAAGCCCTGGCCGGTGACCTGTTCCATGACGCGCTGGAGATAGAAGAACCCTTCACCGGAGTACTGGAATTTCGAGCCGGGCGCGAAATCCGGAACCAGCTGCTTTCCGGCTTCGAAGCGCCAATTCGGAAATCCCGAACTGTGGCTCAAGACGTTGCGGGCGGTGACTGTGCGCGCGCGCTCATCCTCCAGATCATCGACATAGGAGACGAGCGGCTTGTCAAAATCGAGCTTGCCCTTGTCGCGGAGCGCGAATGCCGCGTACGCGGCGGCTTGTTTGCTGAGACTCGCGGCCTGGAAGATTGTGTCCGGCAAGACCGGATCCTTGGTTTCGATGTTACGGACGCCGAGCGGATGAATCCACCCCGGCTTTCCGTCGCGCAAGGTTCCGATGACTGCGCCTGGAACCGGACCGACTTCCATCATACGCAGTCATCGGAACC
>QHXU01000073.1:0-8426 GCA_003223065.1 Acidobacteriota bacterium
TGGACGCGGACAGAGGAAGCCCTACACGGGAGGAATTCGACCGGTTAAACCGCTCGCTCCGGCGAGTGTCTCCCCGCGCTATTGCCTTCGGCGTGATCAGGGCAGGTCTGCATACGGGAGGCCGATTGTCGGACGGCATCCGGCTGGGACTGGAAACCGGATTCGATTCAGGCAGCACGCTCGATTACGTCTATCGCAATCAGATCTCCGGTATCACGCCGCTCGGTAAGCTCATCGACTGGTTTTACCTCAACTCGATTGGCTGGCGTTGCATTCGTATTCGCAAGCAACACCTCGAGCGGTTTCTCTCCCGGACCGTCATAGAGTTGAGGAAAAGCGGGGTTCCCGTCCGCATTGTTGACGTCGCCGCAGGCTACGGGCGGTATGTGCTGGATTCGGTTCGGGAACACGCCTCAAGCGTCGATCGAATCTTGCTGCGCGACTACAGCGACATTAATGTGCAGCAAGGCACTGCGTTGATCGGAGAAAGGGGCATGCAAGGCTTAGCGCACTTCGAGAAAGGCGATGCTTTCGATCGGAAGTCGCTCGCAACCCTTCAGCCGCGGCCCACCATCGCGGTGGTCTCGGGCCTTTATGAGCTGTTCCCGGGCAATGATCTTTTGCGTCAGTCACTCGGCGGGCTCGCCGACGCGATCGAGCCTGTCGGCTACATCATCTATACGGGTCAGCCGTGGCACCCGCAGCTAGAGTTTATAGCACGCACGCTCCCCAGCCATCGCGGCCACAAGCCGTGGATTATGCGCCGGCGTACTCAGGCCGAATTGGACCAATTGGTGGAAGCGGCGGGATTCAGGAAGGTCGATCAACTGACGGACGACTGGGGTATCTTCACCGTCTCCCTCGCGCAGCGGGCGGCTTGATGGCTGCGGTCGCAATTGTCGCTGCCGAGCGGCGCCCTTGGAGCGTCGCGGCTCCTTACCTCGCTGCCCTCGGTACGTTTTTTTATGCCAGCTACAGTTTGGCCAACTGGGCAGCCAGCCGCCGTAGCCATGTGCCCTCGCTGGTGTTCGGCTGGGAACACTACATCCCCTTCGTCGCCTGGACCATCGTCCCCTACTGGTCCATCGATCTGCTTTACTGTCTGTCGTTCTTCATATGCCGGAATTGTGCCGAGTTGGACCGGCACGCGAAACGGCTGCTGGTGGCGCAGATTCTTTCCGTGAGCTCCTTTCTCCTGATTCCGCTTCGCTTCAGTTTCGACCGTCCAGAGATCCTGGGGGTATTCGGCGGAATGTTCGCTGCGCTAGCGAGCTTCGACAGGCCCTTCAACCAGGCTCCGTCGCTCCATCTGAGTCTCGCGGTGATCCTTGCCGCAAAATATTCGGATCATGTCGATGGGATGGCGCGCGGGCTGCTCCAAGGATGGTTCGTATTGATCGGCGCTTCGGCCCTAACTACGTATCAGCATCACTTCGTCGATGTACCAACTGGCATCTGGGTTGGATTGCTTTGTATAGCGCTCGTTCCTGAATCACCGGTGACTAGTTTCGAGGTGGGGTTCATCGAGAATTGCCACTGGAAACTGGGTGGGCTGTACCTCGCGGGTTCGGCGTTCCTCGGCATCTTGGCGAGTTGGGCGGGTGGCTGGGCGTGGTGGCTGCTGTGGCCCGCGAGTTCGTGCCTGATCGTAGCGTGCATCTATTGGACCGGTCAGCCGGAGGGCTTTCGAAAGCACAATGGCCACCTACAAACACCGATGCGATGGCTTCTGGCGCCATATCTTGCCGCCGCGCGATTGAACGCGCGCTTGTGGACGCGCCGAGAGGTTTTGGCATTCGAAATTGCCAGTCAGGTGTGGATCGGCCGCTTCCCAGGCAAGGCTGAACTCCGTGCTTTGCATATCGGATCCATTGTGGATATGACAGCCGAGTTGCCGGCCGCCATCCACGGCGCCAACTACCGAAGCGTGCCGGTGCTCGACCTGACCGTGCCCTCGCCCGCTCAGCTAAACCGCGCCGTCGCTGCCATTGAGAGCTTGCAGCCGCACCGTCCGACGCTTGTCTGCTGCGCCTTGGGCCGTTCGCGGAGTGCCGCGGCAGTGGCCGCTTGGCTCTTTGCAACACGCCACACCTCCACAATCGACTCCGCAATTGCCCTGGTCGAGCGTCAGCGCCCGGGCGTCGTGCTGACCCAGGCGCATCGTGCTGGTCTCTATAAGTGGGCCTCGGAAAGGACAGACGCATGATCCCCCCACGAGAGCCGCATCCTGCTAACGCGAGCCCTTACCGCGAATCCGTCCAGGCTTGGACGTTTGGACGGTTGACCGCCACGGTGCTCGCCTCGGCGGCGCGTCTTGTCACCGGGCTCGAGTCTCGCTGGATTGGGGGTGCACGTGCCGGGATGCAGTGCGTGTACGTCGCCAATCATACAAGCCATGCCGACTTTGTTCTTTTATGGGCTTCGCTGCCCCCGCTCCTACGGTCGCGGACGTGTCCGGTCGCAGCCGCCGAATATTGGAATCGTGGCGCCTTTAGAGGCTACCTCATGAAACACGTGTTTCAGGCCGTTCTGATCGAGCGGAACAGAGTGGATCGCGCCCACAACCCGCTCGCGCCCATGCTTCAGGCGCTCGACCGCGGTAAGTCGCTCATCGTATTCCCAGAGGGGACGCGCGGCAACGGGAGCGAGCTCTTGCCGTTCAAGTGTGGTATCTATCACCTTGCGCGCCAACGGCCCGGCATCGAGCTGGTTCCCGTCTGGATCGAAAACGCGCATCGTGTTCTCCCGCGAGGAACCACCCTCCCCGTCCCGCTGTTGTGTTCAGTGATCTTTGGCGAGGCGGCGCGTTTGGCTCCGCACGAGGACAAAATGGCTTTTCTTGCCCGTCTGCGCCAGAACGTCAGTGACTTGCGAAAATCATGCGAACCGGGAACGACGCATTCTTGATCTTTTCGGGCATCGGTAGTGTGCTCGTGCTGGCAAGCCTGGCCGGATACATTCTCAAGATGCGTGTCCGGCAAGCTGCCGGTGTCGTGACCGTCGAGAATCTAAACGCGCGCATCAGGGGGTGGTGGTGGATCACGGCGATACTGGGAGGCGCGCTTCTCGCCGGGCGTGCCGCTGTGGTCGTTCTCTTTGCCGTAATTTCCTTCGTTGCACTGCGCGAGTTTCTCACGCAAACCGCGGTTCGATCCGCAGATCATCCCGCGTTGTTGGCCAGTTTCCTTATCTTCTTGCCCGCCCAATACATTCTTGTGGGTCTCGGGCGCGACGATTTGTTCGTGATAACCGTTCCCTTATTCTGTTTTCTGGCATTGCCGATTTTGATCGCTCTCTCGGGCGAAACGAAGGATTTCCTTCCACGCACCGCGGAACTGCTATGGGGCCTCTCGGTATGTGTCTATTTCATCTCCTATGTTCCAGCGGTGCTGACGCTTCGTATTCCGGGCTACGAAGGGCGTGAGGTCCTTCTGATCATGTTCCTCATTCTCGTCGTCCAAGCCGGCGACGTCCTGCAGTACGTGTGGGGAAAACTGCTCGGACGGCGTAAGGTCGCCCCCGAACTTTCTCCGTCGAAGACAGTCGAAGGACTGCTTGGCGGTGTGGCCAGCGCGACGGCGCTGGGGACCGGTCTGTGGTGGATGACACCTTTCAGCATTCTCCAGACAGCCGGAATGGCCTTCGTGATCCTACTGGCGGGGTTCCTTGGTGGACTAGTGATGTCGGCCATTAAGCGGGATCGAGGCATTAAGGACTGGAGTCAGTTCATCTCAGGACACGGCGGTATGCTGGATCGCCTGGATTCGCTCTGCTTTTCTGCGCCGCTCTTCTTTCATCTGACGCGATGGCTTCTCGCCGGATAACAGCCTGGCTCGGCCAGCGGCTAAACAATTACGGCAGCGATTTCATAATCCTCGACCCGAGGCACCACGAATTCGATCGAGCCCCGCGTTTCCGTGTGTCGCAACGTGGCTCCTGCTCTCAAGGTCTGTACTTTCGCCACACGTGTTCCATCCCGTAATTCCATGCGGACATGCTGCTCTCCAATTGGAAACGTCTCCCGGAACCACCCGCGCAGCATGTTCGGATTGGTGTAATTCAACATGTGCAGCGCGAAGCCTGCTTCCGTCCGCCAGCCGAACAGCTCTGCTATTCCGCCCCCCGAGACCGTGACCGGTTGCCTGCCGTCCAAGAGCCACTCGACGCTGTTCCGGATCAACCGGCTGAGGTCGCCGTTTCCCGAGCGCCAGAAGCTGCGATCCACATCTCCCGGGAACCACACCAGGCGACCCGCGCCTGGCTGTGACACCACCACCGCCGGCTCATCCGTCCGGGGCGTTTTCGTGTACACCATTTCGGGCGGGAACGCGGGGTATGGCGGCACCACGGTGAGCACCTGCTTTGAACCGGTCTTGACCGGCAAACGATACTCGGCTCCCGGCAACACCTTCGTGTCCTTGAAGCCCTTCAGAATGGCGTGCTCCCCTTCGATTCGCGCGTAATAAGAATTACCGTTGGGGCCCTGAATGTCTTCGAACGGCTGGATGCCGAACAATTCGCCGAGGCCAAGGCGGTCGCGTTTGCGGCCACGCTCATCGTAGCGGCTGGTTTCGAACGTGGCCAGGAGCGATCCTCCGCCCGCTGCATAATCGCGTAGCAGCGAGCACTGCTGGTCGCTTAGAACCGCTACGTTCGGAAGCAGGAGCGCGGAGTACTTCCTCAAAGTGGCCGGTTCGAGATCGTCCTCATGTACAAAGTCGAACAAGAATCGCCCTTCGAGCAATGCATAGTAGAGTCCCTGAAGAAATTCGGTTGGGTCGCCGCCACCGGGTGGATTGTAGTACGCATTCGTTCGCTGGGAAAACACGACCCCAAGGTTTGCAATCGAGGCTTTATTGACGAAGTGCTTCTCGTTGGCCGCGATCCACTGGAAGAATTTTGCCCCGGTGGGCCGCCATCGCAAGTCCTCCGGCGCTCCGCCCAGCCAGTGATACCACGGCACCATGCCGCTGGCCGTGGTTTGCGCCAGCCACATCGTCGCCTCTTCGGGCGATTTCGACGTATGCCGCCAAAGCGGGCGGGCATTGGCATAGGAGCCGGTTACGTTCGTGATGGTCTTGCCCTTCATCACGGCTTGCGCCACTCTGCCCTGCTGAGCGCAGTCCCATATGGGCGTGTTTCCGCTCCGGCCTTGATGATCGGCGTTGAACCAGCCGGCCACCGCCGCAATTCTCTTGAGATCGGTTACCGCGCGGATGCCGCCGCCCAGGTTTCCTACGTACACGCTGTCCCATTTCTTTTGCTTTGCGGTATCGTCCCACAGCTTCCAGACCTGGAGCACACGTTCCAGATGGCGGTCGCGATATTCGGGGCTTTTCGGATCCCCCATCCCCTTGCAGTTCTCGCAGTAGCAGACCGGCGGGCGCCCGGTACTCGGCCACCCATTCGTGAAGAACCCGTCGACATCGTAAAGCGAGTTGACCTCGCGGATGATGGCCGGCATCTGCTCCGTAAAATACGTCGAAAACATGCACGTCTTATAGAGCCAGGGCGATTCATTGTGCCGCACCGGCTGACCGTCGGCACGGCGCTCGAACCATTCCGGATGCGCCTGGAATGCTTCGCCGTATGCGTAGTTGCAATCGAGCCGAGCAACCACACGAATGCCGCGTTTTTTGGCGGCTTTGGTGAAATCGCCGAAAAGATCGCGAGAGCCCAGATATTGGCTTTTGTGGTGATATGCAATCTTGGTTGGATAAAAAGCCATGATGCCCCCGGCGTTTAGCAGGACGGCATCCAGCTTCAGGCTTGACCAATAGTTGATCCAGTCCTCGATATCGAGCACTTCCGGGTCGCGCTCATTGAAATTTGTTTGCCCGCACCGCCGCATGGTCCGATACCACGGGACCTGGTCCTCGGTCGCGGCCCCGAACAGATTCGACTGCAGGAGCGCGCCGGAGCAGATGATAAAATCGCGCCGGTTCATCCTAAGGTGCCTAGAAGATATATTTCAACGCCAGCTGCAAGACGCGATTACCGCTCTTGCTCGTAACGAGGCCGAATGAGCCGCTGGTCGGGTCGGCGTTCGCGCCACCCCAGTTCGGATGGTTAAAGATGTTAAACACCTCGAATCGCATCTGCAGCCGCTGTTGCTCGAAAGTGGGGAAGTTCTTTCGCAGCGCCGTATCCAGGTTCCAAAAACCAGGATTGCGGAGCAGATTACGCGGTTGCACTCCGAACGTGCCGGCAGAGGGTTGCGTGAACGCGGCCTTATTGAACCACACGGCGGAGTCTGTGAAACTGCTCGGCTCCATGCTGGGGTCACCCGTGAGGTTCCAGAACTGATTTCCGCTGCCCGGTCCGACTCCGGCGTAGTCGACGTTCTTGCGAACCGAGAACGGTGATCCGGACTGCGCCTGGAACACACCCGACACTTCCCAATTCCCAAAGACGCGGCGCGTCCATGTTGAGCTGCCTTTGAGGAGCGGAAGCTCATAGATCGTGTTTGCGATCAGCACGTGGGTGCGGTCGAAGTCCGAGCGGCCCCAATAGTTACGGTCATCGTACGCGTTCGGGAGCACGTCTGTGAGCGAGGACGTATTGTCTTCAGACTTGGAGAACGTGTACGCCGCACCGAATTGCAGGCCGCTCGGGAACCGGCGTTCGAGACTGACCTGGAGGCCGTGGTACATCGAAAGCCCGGAGTTCTCCGCCAGACCGAGAATGCCTAGCCCCAGGTACGGCCGCAGCGCGTTGGCATTGACGCCCGGATTCGCTTGAACGGTGCCCGGCAGAAGCTGGTTGACATTGCGCTTTCGCTGGTTGTGGATGCCGCGCCGGCCGACGTATCCGGCCTCGATCGTCGTACCCCAGCCGATGTCGCGCTGGAATGTGGCGTTCCAGTTCCACGCGACCGGAACTTCGAAGACCGGATCCTGGCTGGTCAGAGTAAATGGGAACAAGCGCGGGGTCGCGCCGGCGGGAGCATCGGCGCTTCCATTGATCACCGTCGTTTGGGGCTGGAAGGGTGCGTTGCCGCCGAGCGCAGTGTCACGATTGATCGCGGTCCGATTCGCAAACATGCCCAGGCCGGCACGCAGCGCGGTTTTGGGCGTGATCGCGTAAGCGATGCCCAGGCGCGGCTGGAACACTCCGTAATGCGTCTCTGCCAGGCCGTCGGGAAGGCAATGGTATAGGCGATCGAATTGACCTGTGTGCAACACCGGGAACCGGTTTCCTTCCTCGCTTGGAACCTTGCAGCCGGGCAGTACGATCCCGTTGTATGGGTCGCCGCTGGCGATGAAGCCTTGTTTCGGATCCACGACAGCCGCTTTGGACGGGTCGTAGAATGCCGGTAGAAACTCTGCAAGACTTCCCCAGCGGCTGTGCCAGGGCGGCCAGATCGAGTGCCGCACTCCGAACTCGATGGTCAGCTTCTTGCCGGCCTTCCAACTGTCCTGCACGAACCAATCGAATGAGGTTCCGACCCAGGGCGTGATCGGCTTGCCTCCGAGTTCGGAATAATCGCTGAACAGGCCGAGCACGGCGTTGCCGATGCCGTACCCGGTAAAGCTGCCGTCGAGGAAGCGGAACGATCCGTTTTCGTTGATGGTCGCGGGCGCCGAAGCGGTGGTGAACTGGATGTGATCGTTCTGACCGGAATGCTCGAGGAACACTCCGAATTTGATGGTGTGATTTCCGATGATCTTAGTCGTATTGTTCGCCCATGCGTAAACGAACCCGGACCAGGTGCCGGGATAGGGGCCGTTATCGATCGTAGTCAATCCGTTGACCGTGATCGACGGGATTTTCTCGCCGAACCACTTGGTGCCCGGGTAAATGAACGGGTAATTTATCCCGTAGGTGCTGCGGTTGCAGCGCGGTCCGCATGCCGGATTTGCATAGATGGAGCCGAGGCCGTCAGAGCTGGCGGACATCGTGAACTCGTTAACCAGCGTCGGCGAAAGGGTGCTCGTCAAACTCAGGGCCGCCGTGCGGTTGGGCCGTGACCACAGCGATTGAAATGTTCCGAGCGTGCCTTCAAACGGACCGTCGAACGTCCACGGGATGTGAGTGCCGCGGAATGCCACGCGGTGATTATCGGTAATGGCATAGTCGATCTTCACCGTGTCCTTCCGCGTATCGGAGAAGTGCGGATAGGTCACGATGTAATTCGAGGTACCTTGCAGAAACCCGGGCGTGGGGGCCGGATATGAATTGAGCAAGGCCTGGCCGTTGTGGCTGATGAGGCTGGGGGAAATCATATTGCCGGAAAACGGCTTACCCGTGGACGGATCGTTGATGACCACGCTTTTCTTGAAGAACGCATTGGCGGGGTTGAGGAGTTCACTGAAATCACCGTCACGCATGGCCAGCGTTGGGACCGTTCCCGTCGTGGTTTGATCTTCCCGCCGCTTAATCCACTCCTCCGCCCAGAAGAAGAATAGCTTTGTGTTTTCGCGGCG
>QHXU01000073.1:8461-9366 GCA_003223065.1 Acidobacteriota bacterium
TCGGCCCACCGATGTCAAAGCCATACTGATTGAAGCGGAACGGTGCGGGCCCGAGGTTTTGCGCGGGGTTGGGACTATGGTTTCGCGTCCAGTCATTCGCATCGAGCGCTGAGTTGCGAAAGTTCTCCACCAGGTCGCCGTGGAAATCCTTGGTGCCGCTCTTGGTGACGAACCGGATCTGGCCTGCCGAGGATCGTCCGTACTCCGCGGCGTAGTTCGCGGTGAGGATCTGGACCTCTTGAACCGAATCCACGTCCTGCGCACCAAGCATCGAGCCGGAAGAGCGCGTTCGAGTGGCGACGGCGCCGTCCACCATGACCACATATTCGTCGGCACGGCCGCCATTAATACTGAAACCGCCATTCGAAACGCTGTCGGGGTCAAACGTGCCGACCGCACCGCCCGTTACGCCCGGTTTTAGCAGCGCGAGATAAATGGGGTTGCGGCCGTTCAGCGTCATGTCCTGGATCTGTTTGGCGTAAACGACTCGGCCGACCTGCGCGCTCTCGGTCTGAATCTGCGCCGCCGACGCCTGGACTTCTACAGTTTCCGTTACCGCCCCGATGGTCAGCGCCAGATCGACGTTCAGCTTGGCCGCTGAATCCAGGACGATGCCCGACTGGAGCGTCTTCTTGAATCCGGCAAGTTCCGCGGATACAGTGTACGTCCCAACGGCTAGGTTAGGAAACACGTAATATCCGTTGGCATTCGTCGTGGTCTGGCGTTGTTCGCCATTGCCCTGGTTAGTGACCGTCACAGCCGCGCCTGTGACAACGGCTTGCGATGCGTCACGGACATAGCCCGCAATCTGACCGGAGTCGAACTGCGCTTTTAGAAGAGAAACAGCCGAGGCGAACAGCAAGAGGAGGAGCCGAAATTTCATGAACGTGCCTCCCGGATTTTTG
>QHXU01000074.1:0-3779 GCA_003223065.1 Acidobacteriota bacterium
TATACCGGAACGTAACCTCGCACAATTCCGGGCCGCTCGCGCCTGAGGCTGCGAAGCGGATTTTCGAGCGCATCATCGACGAAATGCGCAGCCTGCAGCGCATGCGGCGGCAGGGACGGAAACAGGGAGATCCAGAATGTTAGTGGTAATGCAGCAGGGGGCGACCGAAGAGCAGATTCAAGCCGTGATCGACCGCCTGGTGGGCATGGGATTCACCGTGCACCGTTCGACAGGCGTGCTGCACACGGTGCTCGGCGGAGTGGGACCGGTCGACGATTTCGATCCCGCGGACTTCGAGGTCATGGACGGCGTGAAGGAGTGCCACCGGATTGTTTCCCCCTACAAGCTTGCTAGCCGGTATTTCAAGCCGCAGGGAACGGTGGTTAAGGTCCAGGGCGTTGAGATCGGCGGCCCGAAGGTGATCACGATGGCGGGCCCGTGCAGCGTGGAGGGCCGGGATCAGATCGAGGCCGTCGCGGATATCGTCGCCGCGGGAGGCGCGCAAATCATGCGCGGCGGAGCTTTCAAGCCGCGCTCGTCGCCGTACAGTTTTCAAGGCATGGGCGAAGCCGGGCTGAAGCTCATGCGGGCGGCCGCGGACCGGCGGGGCCTGCTGGTGGTGAGCGAGGTGATGGACCACACGCAGATCCCGCTGCTCGACGCTTACGCCGACATCCTGCAAGTGGGCGCGCGCAATATGCAGAATTTCAATTTGCTTCGCGAGCTGGGCAAACTGCGCAAGCCGGTGTTGCTGAAGCGCGGCATCTCGGCGACGATCGAGGAACTGCTGCTCGCGGCTGAATACATCATGAGCGGCGGGAATTACGAAATCATCCTGTGCGAGCGCGGCATACGGACGTTTGAGACGTACACGCGCAACACCATGGATATTTCGGCGATCCCGGTGGTGAAGAGGCTGTCGCATCTGCCGATGGTCGGCGATCCTTCGCACGGCACGGGACGGCGCGACCAGGTGTTGCCGATGGCTCGCGCGGCGGTGGCCGCCGGGGCCGACGGGCTGCTGGTGGAAGTCCATCCCGATCCCGACCACGCGGTCAGCGACGGCGCCCAGACTCTGACGCCGCAGCAGTTCTCCGACATGATGCAGCAGGTGCGCGCGGTTGCGGCTGCAGTGGGCAGGTCGGCGTAATGCAGTGGTCAGTCGTCAGCGTCGTGGGAGTTGGGCTGATTGGCGGTTCGTTTGCGCTGGCTTTGCGTAAGGCTGGGTTCGCCGGAAAGATCATAGGAGTCAGCTCTTCTGAGACGGTGCTCTCCGCACTCGAACTGGGAGCGATCGACGAAGCGCTGACGCTCGAGGAGGCTGCGGCCCAATCCGACGTGATTTATCTGGCGCAGCCGATTGAACGTATTCTAAAGACGCTCGGGGTCGTGGACTCGCACGTGCGGGCGGGCACTCTCATCACCGATGCCGGGAGCACCAAGGTCGCCATCATGCGCCGGGCCGCCGAAAAGATCCGGCGTGGGCGCTTCATCGGCGGGCATCCGATGGCGGGCAAGGAGGCGAGAGGCGTAGCCGCGGCCGACGGCGAACTGTTTTGCGGTCGTCCTTACGTTTTGACGTCTCCCGATACCGAGCTTCAGGATTGGCGCGCGCGTCGTGATCCTGAGCGCCGAAGAGCACGACCGGCTGGTAGCGCTGACCTCGCATTTGCCGCAGTTAATCTCGACGGCGCTGGCGGCGTCGATTGCGGATGTGCCAAGAGCGGTCGAGGTCGCGGGTCCCGCGGCTCTCGATCTCACGCGGCTGGCGCTCAGCCCCTACCAAATCTGGCGCGACATTTTCGCCACCAACTCGGCGCCGATCGATGCGGTCCTGGGCGTGTTCATCGGCAAGCTGGAGGAACTCCGCACCATGCTGCGGCGCCCGGAGATCGAGGGAGAATTCGATCGCGCCGCTGAAGCGGCAAAGCTTTTAAGGAAAGAGAGCGAGGCCTTGTGAAAGAACTGCTGGCGGAGGTGGCCAGGCGCGGGGCGCGGTATGTCTCGAGCATTGGGAACAGGCGGGTGTTCCCGCTGGCGGAAGACATCGCGCGGCTGGATGCGCTCGTCGGGCCGCTGCCCGGTGAGCCGTGCGATCCCGCGGCCGTGGTGGCGCTGCTGGACGACGCCGGTTCCGGTGCCACGGTCGCGACCACGGGTCCGCGCTATTTCGGATTCGTGACCGGAGGCATCTTGCCGGCGGCGCTCGCGGCGAACTGGCTGGCGGGAGCCTGGGACCAGAATGGCGCCCTGGTCGTGGAATCGCCTGTTGCCGCCAGGATCGAGGAGATCGCGTCGGGCTGGCTCCTCGATATTTTCGGCTTGCCGGCCGGGTGCGGCGTCGGATTCGTGACCGGCGCAACTATGGCGAACTTCACTGCGCTGGCCGCGGCCCGGCATGCGGTGCTCGAGCGGGCGGGTTGGAACGTGGAGGAGGACGGGTTATTCGGCGCCCCTCCTGTTACCGTTGTGGTCGGGGCGGAGGTGCACGTTTCAGTGCTGAAGGCGCTGGCGATGCTGGGCCTGGGACGAGCGCGTGTAAAAACGGTCCCGGCCGACGACCAGGGCCGGATGAAAGCGGACGCCCTGCCGGCAATCGACGAGCGGACCATCGTGTGCATCCAGGCGGGCAATGTCAATACCGGCGGGTTCGATCCCGCGGCCGGGATTTGCGCGCGGGCGCGCGAGGCCGGCGCTTGGGTGCATGTGGACGGCGCGTTCGGTCTGTGGGCCGCCGCCGCGCCGGCGCGAAAATACCTCATGGCCGGAGTGGCTGACGCCGATTCCTGGGCCACGGACTGCCACAAGTGGCTGAATGTTCCGTATGATTCCGGCCTTGCGTTTGTGCGCGATCCGTCGCATCTGCGCGTGGCGATGATGCTGCGCGCTGCCTACCTGCACATGGGCGATGCCCGCGAGCCATCGCAGTACACGCCGGAAGCATCGCGGCGAGCGCGCGGCATCGAAGTATGGGCGGCGCTGCGTTCCTTGGGCCGGCGCGGGCTGGCGGAAATGATTGAACGAAATTGTCAGTCGGCCGCGCGCTTCGCCGAAGGGCTGCGGCGTTCGGGGTTCGCCGTATTAAATGATGTGGTGCTGAACCAGGTGATGGTGTCGTTTGGCGACGCCGAGAAGACCCGCCGCGTGATTCGAGAGATCGAAGCCGATGGGACGTGCTGGTGCGGCGCCACGGAGTGGCACGGCAACACGGCCATGCGGATCAGTGTTTCCTGTTGGTCGACCACAGCGGAGGATGTGGACCGGAGCTTGGAGGCAATGGTGAAAATTGCGAGGGCGTGAACCCTGTGGCACTCCTTCGCCCCGCCCACCTGTGAAATGGCAGCACACCTTGCGCAGCCGTAACTGATTGCAATAAAACGTGCAACGGATTGGTATGCGCCGTGCGTCTAAGCATTTCACGTATGAATAAGTTGTTGCTCTTGGCACTGGTTCTCGGGGCGCCGCTCGCCGGATGCAGCACGTCGGATGACGATGAGAAGAGCGTCCAGGACCTCAACGTCAACTCCCGCTACACGATTGAAAGCGTCCACATCCTGGGGGGGCGCGCGGCAAAGATCAGCGATCCGCTGCGCAGCGAGCTGGACAGGGTCGTCGGGGAGAAGCTGGATCACTCGATGCTCGAGAAGCTCGCCGAGCGCATCAAGAAAGAGCTTCACGTCTCGGATGTCGCGGTGAAAGTTAGCAAGGGCACGGTGCCGGATCACGTGGTGGTGAACTTTGAAATCACCAAGTCGCATGAACAGGGTTTCGATCTGAAC
>QHXU01000074.1:3836-6448 GCA_003223065.1 Acidobacteriota bacterium
CCTGGTGAGCGACGGCGACGAACTGGTGGAGCGGTTTGCCGGCATTCGCGCGAAGTTCGAGCGCAAAGAGGTGGGCACGGATCGCCTGCAGCTCCGGTTCGAGTTCGACAGCTATCACCAGCAGTGGAACGGAGCCACGCTGCTTTCGGCCGATCCGCTCGATATCTACCGTACGCGGCAGGTTTTCAAGCCGGAAGCGACACTCGTAATCGCACGTCCTCTCGAGTTGAGCTTCGGGGTCAGCTTCGCGCGGTTCCGGCCGTCAGCGGCGGGCGCGAAAACCGAATCCTCCAACGCGGTGGTAAGTACTCTGCGCTACCACCAGCGTTGGGGTTCGGGACACGACGTGCAGGAGCAAGAGCTAACGGGCGCCTACGCGCTGAGCGCGGCCACGCACGTGCTCGAGACCGATCCGGTTTACACGCGGCACTCCGCCCACGCGCACTACCGCTTCCGCCGCAATCACAGCACCGTAGAGCTTGGGTTCCTGGCGGGACGCCTAAGCGGCCGCGCCCCGCTTTTCGACCGGTTCGTGTTGGGCAACGCGACCACGCTGCGAGGCTGGAACAAGTTCGATCTGGATCCGCTGGGAGGATCGCGGGTCGTCCACGGCTCGCTCGAATACCGCTACCGATGCTTCGACGTGTTCTACGATACGGGCGCGGTCTGGGATCGCCCGCAGGACCGCGAGCAGAAACAGTCGTTGGGCGTCGGATTCAAAAAGGAAGGATTTCAGCTCGCGGTTGCGTTCCCGATTCGGGCAGGGCACGCCGATCCGGTGTTCTATGCAGGACTGAACTTCTAAAAGGGTTAATACCTGTGCGAGCCATCCCGCCGCGTTCAATCAAGGTTTGGTGGTTGGTCCTGGCGTTCCTCTCGGGCTTCGCCGCGGCGATGTGGGCCGAGGAGTTGATCCTCAACTGGCGCGACAACCACCTGGAGTTCTCCGCGCCGCGCGTGCATTTTCTGACCGGAAAGCCGCTCGACCGGCTGCGCAACGCCGAGCCGGTGCCCTTCGATCTTCAGATCACCCTCTGGTCAGGCAATCGCAGCCACATCTTCCAGAGAATCGCCCAGGAGTTCGTGGTGAGCTACGATCTGTGGGAGGAGAAGTTTTCGGTGACGAAGCTGCAGACGCCTAGAAAAACCGCCTCGCACCTCGCCGCACCCGCCGCCGAGGCATGGTGCCTGGAACAGATGCCGATGGACCTGAACGGGCTGGCCGGCTCGGAGACTTTCTGGGCGCGGCTGGAAATTCGGGCGCGCGATGAAAAAGACGGCGCGCCGCTGTTCCCCCGGGGGAGCATCAGCGATTCGGGGATCAGTCTGGCCAGCTTGATCGAGATTTTCAGCAGGCCGCCCCAGGCCCAGCAGTCGCACTGGAGCATCGAGGCCGGGCCGCTGACCCTGGACGAATTGAAGCGTGGACATGGACGCGGATCGTGAACCGGCTGCGCAACCGCCTGATCTTCGTTTTTGTCGCCGCCACACTCCTGCCTCTTTGCCTCACCCTATGGACCACGCTCAGTCTGCTCGAGCGCAGCTTGGATCTTGCACCGCTCGCGGACCTCGACGCGGTCTCGAAATCGCTTGAAAAAACCGGCCGCGAGCTTTATCGCGAGACTCGGGAATCGTTGCATAAGGACGCGGCCGAGGGCAGAATAAAGCCTCGCCGCCTGAAGCCTGCCGAGGCGCAAGCGTTTTGGGAGAGCGGCGAGCCGGAGCAGTTCGAACTGGCAGGCGACAACGGGGATCGGCTGGATTATTACGTCCGTCATCGAGGCGAGGTGTGGGTTTACTCCCGTCCGATCGGCGTCGCGCTGGGAACCCTGACGAATGAATACGCCAGTGCCCGGCAAGCGCTCCAAACCTCCGAAGGCCGAGATTTCCGCCGCGGTTTCAGCCGCACACTCTTGCTGGTGGCGGCGGCGCTGTGGCTGGCGGCGCTCGGAGCGCTGATCTACCTTGCGCACCGCATCAGCCGGCCGGTTCAACAATTGACGCAGGGCCTGGGCCGCGTGGCGGCGGGGGATCTGGCGGCCCGCGTGCCGCCGGGCGGATCGGACGAGATCGGCGCGGCGGTCCAGGCCTTCAACCACATGGCCGGCCAGCTCCAACATGCGCGCGAGCGCCTGATCCACGTGACGCGCCTGGCGAGCTGGCAGGCCCTGGCGCGCAAAATGGCGCATGAAGTCAAGAATTCGCTCACCCCGATCCGGCTGACGATGGAGGAGATCATCAGCCGCAGGGGCGAACCGGACGGCGCTTTCCTGGAGCAAGCTGCGCAGATTGTGGCCGACGAAGTCCACACGCTCGAGCGGCGCGTGCGGGCCTTCTCGGAGTTTGCCGCGGAGCCCCCCGTAATGCCCGCTGAGATTGACATCAACGCGCTGGTCGAGGAGCGAATCTCCTTCCTGAAAGCGGCCCATCCGGAAGTGATTTACAACCTGCGGCTCGCAGCCGGGCATCCAAAGGCGGTTGCCGACCCGGACCTGATCAAGGGCGTGCTGACGAACCTGCTCGAAAACGCGGCACAGGCGGCGCTCGCGGGCGGGGTGGTATTGGTATCGACGTCGGTTGACGGTTCGAAGCTTAACATCGAGGTGCACGAT
>QHXU01000074.1:6524-14194 GCA_003223065.1 Acidobacteriota bacterium
AGAAAGGCGGCATGGGGTTGGGACTTTCGATCGCCCGCCGAAGCGCGCTGCTCTGCGGCGGCGACATTCAGGCGCTGGACGGCGAACTGGGGGGCGCGGCATTTCGGCTGGTGCTGAGCGTAAGAAATCCGGAGAAAAGGACCAGGAGTCGGAATGGCACAGAAGCGAGTACTGATCGTCGACGATGAAGAGAACATCGGGCGCTCGCTGCGGCTGATCCTCGAACGCGAGGGCTTTTCCGTCTGCGCATGCTTGAGCCTGGCCGAGGCGAAGGCGCACGCGCAGAGGGCCGACGCATATCTCATCGACGTGCGGCTGCCGGATGGGAGCGGGATCGACCTGGTCAAATGGCTCAAGCTGAACGATGTGGACTCGCCGATTCTGATGATTTCGGGGCACGGCACCATCGCCGACGCGGTGGAAGCGACACGCGCGGGTGCATTCGATTTCCTGGAAAAGCCGCTGGGACGCGAGAAAGTGTTGTTAGCGCTGCGGCACGCGCTGGAAGAATCGAAACTCAGGGAAGAAAACCGGCGGTTACGCGAGATGGTGGGCGGGGCTCGGATGATCGGAGGAAGCGCTGCGTTCCAGAGGGTGCTGGAGCAGGCGACGATGTCGGCCAGGAGCGACGCGCGCGTGCTCCTGACCGGAGAATCGGGCACCGGCAAGGAGCTTCTGGCCGCGCACATTCACGCCGAGAGCCCGTTTGCGGGCGGCCCGTTCGTCAAGGTCAACTGCGCTGCGATTCCCACTGAACTGATTGAAAGCGAGCTGTTCGGCCACGAAAAGGGTGCGTTTACCGGCGCGACGGCGGCGCGCCGCGGAAAATTCGAATTGGCCGATGGCGGAACGCTGTTTCTGGACGAGGTCGGAGACTTGCACGCGTCTTCTCAGGCGAAGCTCCTGCGCGTGTTGCAGGAGGGCGAGTTTCATCGTGTGGGCGGCGAGCAGGCGATCCGGGTGTCTGTGCGCGTAATCGCAGCCACTAATCGGGAGTTGGGCGAGCTGGTGGCGCAACAAAAGTTTCGCGAAGACCTGTACTACCGCCTGTGCGTGGTTCCGGTGCGCGTGCCGGCGTTACGCGAGCGCCGCGAGGACATCCGGCCGCTGGCCGAATATTTTTTGGCGGAGTTCTGCGCGCGCAACAACTTCAAGCCGAAAATGTTCGATCCGGCGGTTTTCGAAACGTTGGAGGATTATTCCTGGCCGGGCAATATCCGGGAGCTTCGCAACACAGTGGAACGCATGGCGATCCTGACGAACGGGGACCTCCTGGAAGCGGGTTCAGTGCCTGTTGAGATCCGGATCGCGCGGGGCGCGGGCCCCAGGACGAATCTGCGCGAGGCCAAGGAATCAGCCGAGCGAGAGCACATCCTTAAGGCGCTCGAAGAGGCGAAGTGGAACGTGTCGAGCGCGGCGCGGGTGCTGGGAATGGAGCGAACGAATCTTCATAAGCGGATTCGCGCGTTGGGGCTGGGCAGGAGCCCGGGGTCAGGGATCAGAGGATAGTTCAGGGGTCAGAGGATAGTAGCCGTTGGTATGATGATGCACAGGGCGATGCGGGGGGTCTGCATAATCGGGGCGTTTATGGCGCTCGCTTGGGCGCAGCAGCCCGCAATCCGCGTCACCACACATTTGGTCGAGGTGAACGTGATCGTTCGGGACAAGAACGGTCCGGTAGCCGGCCTCACCAAGGACGATTTCGTGCTGCTGGATAAGGGCAAGGAGCAGCGCATCGCCGTGTTCAACGTCTCGAGCGCCAGGCGCGCGATGCCGAATGCGCCGCCGCTGCCTCCCGATGTCTACTCGAATCGTTTTGAGCGGCAGGCCCATGCGCCGGCCAGCGCCACCGTAGTCCTGATCGACAATCTGAACACGAAGTTTGAAGACCAGGCTTACGCCAGGCATCAGATTCTGAAGTTTCTGCGATCGCTCGAGCTAGAGGATCGCATCGCATTATATTCGCTTGGACGGGGCGTGCGGATACTGCACGATTTCACGGACGATCAGCAGCGGCTCATCCGCTCGATCGCGAACTATCGTGGCGAAACAGCTCATGAGTTGGCTGCATCGGAGCCGGACTCAAGCCACACCGGGGATGCGGATATTGACAAGTGGCTGGATGAAATGAACGGCGGAATGAGCGATTTCTACATCATCGACCGCGTCCGCACGACGCTTACAGCCATGGAGGCGATCGCCAATCATCTGGCGAGGCTGCCGGGGCGCAAAAACCTGATCTGGGTCTCCGGGAGTTTTCCGTTTTCCCTCGGACTGAACGACCCATTGGGCAGCCCGGCGCGGGAGCACCGAACGTTTAACGATGAGATCGAGCGGGCCACGCGGGCGATGAACAACGCCAATATCGCGATCTACCCGGTGGACGCACGCGGACTCGTCGGCATGCCGCGTTTGAGCGCCGGGAACAAACCCGTGGCCAAGCCGCGGGCCGCTTCCAATCCGCGAGGCGCTCCCAGAGCGATTACCGACATTCCCGCGGGCCATGACGCCATGCAGGCGCTGGCGGAGCGCACCGGAGGGCGCGCTTTTTACAATACCAACGACCTGCGAGGTGCCATCCGGAAGGCGCTCGAAGACTCGGAAGTGACCTATACGCTGGCATTCTATCCTGCATCGCAGACTCTGGATGGCAAGTTCCACGAACTGAAGGTGAAGGTGGACCGCAAGGGTGTCGAAGTTCGCCACCGGAAGGGATATTTAGCCGCCGGGCAGCGCCTGCCGACCGACCGGCAGATGCGTGCGACCATCGACAATACGGTGAGCAGCCCGCTCGAGGCGACCGGCGTCGGGCTTACCGCGCGCCTCGATCCGTCGGACAAGCCCAAGCCCGGTTCTTACCAGATGATGCTGGCCGTGGACATGCGAAACCTGACCGTGCAGCAAAATGACGACCGCTGGATGGGCGCAGCGGAGGTCGTATTCGTGCAGCAGTCAGCGGAGGGTAAGAGCCTGAACTCGTCTATCGAGACGTTGAATCTCGACATGAAGGACGAAACCTACCGCGCGGCTGTGCGGGACGGCTTGGTACTGGTAAAGGGCATCGTTCCCGAGAAGGAACTGAGCCAGGTCCGCGTAGCGGTACTCGACCGCGCCACAGGGATGATCGGGTCTTTACGGGTTCCCGCGCCGCAGTCGCCAAGCGCAGTTCGATGAAACGGATTCAATAAAAAGGGCCGCCCACGTGGGGCGGCCCTGCTGCCTTTTCAACTGGCCTGAAGATCTATGGCCGGTTGACGTTCTCGGCCTGGAGACCCTTCGGACCTCGCTTGACCTCGAATTCCACTTCCGTGCCTTCCTCAAGCGTCCGGTAGCCGGACATCTGGATTGCGGAGAAGTGTACAAACACGTCCTCGCCGCTGGCCCGCTGGATGAACCCGTAGCCCTTGGCGGCGTTAAACCATTTCACAACACCCTTTTCTCTCACTACTTGATATCTCCTGTTCCATTCCCGGCTAGCCGGGACGTGCATCTTTACTTCGCACGCCTATCGGATTGAGAACGCAGCGTCTGCATCACATTCGTGCGCCGTCCCATCCTGTACGCGCCAAAACTTTCGCTATTGTCTCACGTAATTCTTTCCGTTGCAACAGGAAACGGATGGTACGACGAAGCCGGGACCCGGAAGCCGGGAACCGGAATGGTTCAGTTTGCGGCACCCGGGCGCACGCCGGGACCAATTCTAAACTATACTGATTCGAAGCCGCAGGGAGGTCAAGAAATGCGTTGCTGTCTGTATTTGTTGGCGATAGGCTCTCTCGTATGCGCCGAGCCGCACAGGATCCTTTTCAACCGGATCGGACCCTATGAGGCCGGCCTGTTCATTTCCAATGCGGACGGCAGCCAGGAGCGCCCGCTGCACAAATCCGCCGGACTCGATTACAATCCTGCCTGGTCGCCTGATGGTCAATGGATCGTCTTCACGTCGGAACGAGGCGGCTCAGCCGACCTATACCGGGTCAGGCCGGACGGAACGGACCTGACACTGCTTACCGATAGTCCTGCCTACGACGATCAAGCCGCGTTCTCGCCGGACGGAAATCAAATCGTCTTTGTCACTACTCGCGCCGCCGGTAACGCGGACCTTTGGATACTCGATATTCGCACCCGCAAGGCCAAACCGCTCACTTCCGGCCCGGGTGGCGACTTCCGTCCAGCCTGGTCGCCCGACGGGAAATGGATTGCTTTCTCGTCCGATCGTGAAAGTACGCTGCCGATGGCCAAGGGCCGCTGGGAACATCTGCAACTGGTTGACATCTACCTGATTCACCCGGATGGCTCGGGGCTCCACCGCCTCACCGAACACGGAAACTTCTGCGGTAGCCCGAAGTGGTCGACCGACAGCACTCGCGTAGTCGCCTATTGCATGTCAGCCCAAGAGACGTGGACGTACCGTCTCTCCAGGGTGGCGTCAGGCGAAACCAGGCTGGTGTCAATTGACATTGCCACCGCCAGGATCGCCGAGGTTTCTGCCGGCCCGGGGGTGAAAATGTCCCCCGCCATTCTCCCTTCCGGCGAGATCGCCTACGTTCGCAAGGACACCGGCGCTCCGGGCATCTTTTATGGCACCGGCCGGCCGGGACCGGCTGGAGCCGTGCGTTCTCCTTCCTGGTCGCCCGACGGAACTCGTATTGTCTATCACAAGATCATCTCCGAGGAGGCTCGCGATTGGCAGAAGACCTGGAGCCGCGATCCCGAATACGATCTCATCTTCACACGCTGGCTTCCCGCATTTAATCCGACCGGCGAGCGTTTCGTCGCCACGCGAGCGGCCGTTGGTTCCGGGAACGGGAGCCTGGTGTTGGTCGAGACCGGCACTAACGCATCACATCCGCTTTTCGAACAGGAGGGCAAGAGCGTCATGGCCGCGCAGTGGGCTCCTAAGGGCGATGCCATTCTTTTCGGCCTCGGGGCTTTCTTCACGGATCGGGACCGCGGCGCCCAAGTGGCCATGATCAAACCCGACGGCTCCGGCTTCCGCCAGGTCACTTCCGGAGCAAACAACAACGCGTTCCCGTCCATGTCTCCGGATGGTAAGCGATTCGTGTACCGGACCACCGGGCCGGAAGGCGGCGGCCTCCGGATCATGAACCTGGAAGACAACTCCGTCGCCACGCTCACCACCGAGTACGACAATTTCCCGCTCTGGTCGCCACGTGGGGATCTGATCATTTTCACGCGCAAATTCGAGGGCGATTTCGAGATTTTTTCGATCCGTCCGGATGGCAAGGATCTCCGCCGCCTGACGTATTCTCCCGGCAACGAAGGCCATTGCGCCTGGTCTCCCGACGGCGAGTGGATCGTGTTCTCCAGCACCCGAATGGGTTTCAAGGACGAAGCGCCATACACGAACAGCCCGCAACCCTACGGCGAGCTTTTCGTGATGCGATATGACGGGACCCGCGTGCGGCAACTGACCGACAATCAATGGGAGGATGCCACTCCGGCCTGGCAGCCCGCGCCGCGGATGCGGTCGAGCCGTTGAATCCGGCTTGACAGAACGAGCGGCGGCACGTAAGCTCGATAGCTTGAACCGGAGGAGGAAAAACGCTTTCTAGCTATGATGATTCCCCGCGTGTCGCTTGCCGCAGCCGGCCTCGTCTTGCTTGGCTGCAATGACTTTAATGACGGAAAGACCAGGAGCATCATCGAGTCCAACCCGGTCAGGCTCGACGCGGAGCAGGTGACGCTAACGCAGCAGCAAGTCGATTGCGGGGTGAAAGCCGACCTATGGGATTCACCGGTCCAAACGAACGATCGCTCGGTCGCGCGTTTGACCGATAAGGGCAGAGCGCTCAAGTTTTACGAAGACGTCGCCGTCGCCGAGCCCGGCTACCGCCAGCCGTTCGTCCAGGTCCGGGGCGATTTTATGCTCGGAGTATTGGAAATCCTGAACACGACCGATGGTCGGGACAAGTACACCAAGCTGGTGGAAACCAAAGTCGGTGTGAAGATTGACCACCCCTGCTTCACCACTCCCCTGCCGATTATGGGGTTGAAAAAGGGCATGTTCAGCCAGGATGCAAACCCGATTCTTCGCTTCCGGCTGGATAACAGCTGGCAGCTCGATAGAATCGTTCATTAGCATCGGGAACGGCGGTCAAGAAGTCGAAGATTGCGTGCTTATCGGAGGTTTTCCCTGCCTGCCCGGCTTCGCGCGCCCGGTTTGACACCTTCTCGACCGATCCGTTAAGCTGAAGTGGTTGAATAACTCGCACAGAGAAGGTCTGTCTAAATGAAAACCGCGGTTCCCTCTGTTGCCGGTATCGAGCGCCAATGGCACGTGATCGATGCCGAAAACGAGGTATTGGGACGCGTGGCGAGCAAAGCCGCCATGCTGCTCATGGGAAAACACAAGCCCATCTATACGCCGTTTCTGGACACCGGTGATCACGTTATCGTGGTGAACGCCGAGAAAGTCCGGCTCACGGGCCGCAAGGAAGAGCAGAAGATTTACCGCCGGCACTCCGGATACCCGGGCGGACTTTCGGAGACCAGCGCCGCGAAGGTGCGCGCGGCGCGTCCACAACGAATGGTGGAAGAGGCGATCCAGGGAATGCTTCCGAAGACCAAATTGGGCAAGCAGATGTACCGGAAGCTGCAGGTTTACGCAGGGCCGAAGCACCCGCACCAGGCGCAGAAGCCGGTCGAGTTGACTTTGGCTCGATAAGGAGATTATTGGGAGTGGCTTTGGTGCAACATTTAGGAACCGGGCGCCGCAAGCGCGCGGTGGCGAGAGTGTTCCTGCGCTCGGGCAAAGGGCAGATTACGGTGAACGGGCGCTCCTTCGAGAACTATTTCCCGAGTGAAGCGGCGCGGGCGATTGTGCGGCAGCCGCTGCTCGCTACCGAGACCGCGGACAAATTCGATATTCTGATTACAGCCAGCGGCGGCGGCCCGACGGGGCAGGCCGGTGCAGCGAAACTGGGAATCGCGCGGGCGTTGCTGGAGTTCAACGCCGAGTTGCGCGCGAAGCTGAAGCAACTGGGGATGTTGTCGCGTGACGCGCGGCAGCACGAGCGCAAGAAGTATGGACAGAAAGGCGCTCGCAAACGGTTCCAGTTCTCCAAGCGCTAGTTTCGCGATGATTGTTTTTGGGGCGGACGTCTGATGTCCGTCCTCCACTTGACCCCCGAGCCGCAAATTCCGCTTTGGGCCGCGGCGAGGGTTTCGAAACCACTCAGCAAATGAGTTAGGAGGTAGTTTGCCGTCGATCAGCATGAAGGAATTGCTCGAGGCGGGCGTTCATTTCGGGCACCAGACCAAGCGCTGGAATCCAAAGATGAAAGAATACATCTTTGGCGAACGCAATGGCATTTACATCATTGACCTGCAGAAGACCCTGAAACTGTTCAAAGATGCGATGCGGTTCGTGGGAGAAATGGCCGCGCAGGGTAAGTCGGTGCTGTTTGTGGGCACCAAGCGCCAGGCCCAGGAGGCGGTCGCCGAAGAAGCCACGCGGTGTAGCCAGTATTACGTCAACCAGCGTTGGCTAGGGGGCCTGCTTACCAACATGAGTACGGTGCAGCGCTCCATCAAGCGGCTGAAGGAATTGGAAGCGATGGCCACTGAGGGCAACTGGGAAGGCCGCGCGAAAAAGGAAGTCGTGCGCCTGGAGCGCGAACGCAAGCATCTCAATCAGAACCTGGCCG
>QHXU01000511.1:0-412 GCA_003223065.1 Acidobacteriota bacterium
TTGTAGTCTTGATTTCGAGCGGCACAATCTCTTCGTCGAACTTCCCCGCCGCCTGCGCCTCGAGCGCGTTCTTGTGGCTGCGATAAGAGAACTGATCCTGTTCCTCGCGTGAGATCTTGTATTTCTGGTAGAGCTGCTCGGCGGTGAGCCCCATACCCATGTAGATTTGCGGAATGTGATCCACCAACCACGGATTCGGGGCAAATTTGTTGCCGGACATGGGCAGCAGGCTCATCGATTCGCTGCCGCCAGCGAGCATGATTTCGGCTCCTCCGGAGCGAATCCGTTCGGCGGCCATGGCGATGGCCTGCAAACCCGACGAGCAGAACCGGTTGATGGTGACGCCCGGAACGCTATCCGGAAGGCCGGCGCGCAGCGCGGCGATCCGCGCCATATTCATTCCTGATTCAGC
>QHXU01000511.1:461-960 GCA_003223065.1 Acidobacteriota bacterium
TACCTGGGGGTATTTTTCGAGCAACCCGCCGAAGACCGCCGCGGCCATGTCATCGGGCCTGGTGTTCTTGAGCGTCCCTCGTCCGGCTTTCCCAACCGCGGTTCGCAAACAATCGATGATGACAGCCTCGCTCATGACTAGTTCCTCAATGGCTTTCCTGTCTTGAGCATATACTGCATGCGCTCCTGGGTCTTCGCATTTCCGCACAAGCTCAAAAACGCTTCGCGCTCGAGGTCGAGCAGATACTGCTCGCTCACCGTCTGCTCGCCGGTCAGGCGCCCGCCGCTCAGCAGGTGCGCCAGTTTCTCGGCGACTACGACGTCGTAATCGGAGATATAGCCGCCCTGTCGCGCGGTCCATGCGCCCAGCTTCATCATCGCGAACGCACTCTCGCCCCCAACTTTGATATCTGAGCGCGGCCTGCCCGGTGTGTAGGCAGCCACTAGCGACAACGCCAATTCCTTCGCGTCGCCGATGAGACGGTGAGGATTCATTGAAA
>QHXU01000511.1:1019-2970 GCA_003223065.1 Acidobacteriota bacterium
GGAGGAGACTTTCGCGAATCCGATCAGCTCGAACGCCCTGCGCGGATCGCCCAGCCTCAGCAGCATCTCCTTGCAACCGCCGCCGCCGGGGATGAGCCCGACCCCCACTTCCACCAGCCCCATGTAAGTTTCCGCGGACCCCTGCACGCGCGCGGCATGCAGAGGGATTTCGCACCCGCCACCCAGAGATCGCGCGAAGGGCGCGGCGACTACCGGTTTCAGCGCGTACTTGAGCGCCATGTTTACCTGCTGGAATCGATGGACGGCGCGCGCCAGGTCGTCCCATTCGCCTTCCTGCGCCGCCAGAAGGACCAGCATGAGATTCGCACCGACGCTGAAGTTCTCGCCCTGATTGGCGATCACCATCGCCTCGAAGTTCTTCGCGGTCTCCTCCAGCCCCGCGTATAGCATGCCGATCTGGTCCTCACCGAGCGAATTCATCTTGCTGTGGAACTCAACGCAGAGGACTCCGTCGCCCAGATCCACCAGCGAAGCGCCGGCGTTCTGTTTCAGCACGCCCCGCGCGCGCTTGATATCGGCGAGCACCAGGACTCCGGGCCGCTCTTCCAGGCGCTGGTATCTCTTGCCCACGAGATCGAAATACTCGGCGCGCGGATTACCTCCGGAATCGGCAAACCTATAGAGAGATTTTGCGCCAGAACGGCGTATTTGTTCGATATTTTCGGGGATTTCTCGCTGGTCCGACTTTAAGCGCCGGCAAACTTCTTCGAACCCCAGGGCATCCCATAATTCGAACGGACCAAGCTTGTTGGCGTAGCCCCAGCGCATGGCCCGGTCGATTTCGACGATGCGGTCCGAAATCTCCGGAACCCTCTCCGCCACGTATAGAAACAGGTCACCGAACAACTTCCACAGGAAGGTTCCCACGCGATCCGAACCTGCCACCAGAACGCGAAGCCGTTGCCCGAGATCGTCGATGTTTCGCGCTGTTTCGGCACTCGGAAAGCGCACCTTGGCAGCGGGATGATATTCCAATGTTTTCAAATCAATGGCGTAAATTTCCTTATCTTTTCCGACGCGTTTATAAAAGCCCTGGCCGGATTTTTCGCCGAGCCAGCCGCGTTCCATCATTTTCTTGTGGTAATCCGGCATCAGGAAGCGGTCGCGCCAGCGGTCGTTCGGAACCGCCTGATACAGGTTCGTTCCGACGAATGCCCAGACGTCGAGGCCGACGATGTCGAGCAGCCGGAAAGTGGCGCTGTTCGGAAGACCGATCAGCGGGCCGGTGATCGCGTCCACCTCCTCGACGGTGTAATCGTCTTCGAGCGTGATCTTCTGAATCGTGCCGCCAAAGAAGCTGCCGACCCTGTTGGCTATGAAGTTGGGAGTGTCCTTGCACTGGACGACACCCTTGCCGAGGCGGCGGTCGGCGAACACCGAAACGAACTCGACCACGTTGGGGTCGGTATTTTCGCCCGGGATTACCTCCAGAAGATGCAGATAGCGGGGAGGATTGAAAAAATGTGTGCCCAGGAAGTGCTTGCGGAACCCGGGCGAGAATCCATCCGAGATCCGGCGAAGCGGGATGCCGCTGGTGTTGGTGGAGACGATGGTGTCCGGCTTACGAAGTGCTTCAACTTTCTTCCATAAGTCGCGCTTGATCTCGAGGTTTTCCGTAACGGCCTCGATGATCCAGTCACAATCGGCGGTCTTGCCGAGGTCATCGTCGAAATTGCCGGGCGTGATGAGCGCCATGGCCGAGTCCACGAAAAATCCGCCCGGCCGCTGCTTTTGCGCGTTTTCGATCCCTTTGAGGGTCGCGGCGGTGGAGATATCGAGCAGAACGGAGGGGATGCCGGCATTGGCGAAATGAGCGGCGATACGGGAGCCCATGGTGCCGGCTCCGAGGACGGCCACACGTTGGATGGTTCGCATGTTCAATCCCAAAGTATGGAGTCTACCAACTCAACACTGTTCAGCAGGGCTTACC
>QHXU01000512.1 GCA_003223065.1 Acidobacteriota bacterium
AGCCGCTGAGCTGATCATCACCCTGGGAAAGAACCCTCCACGAAAAGAACTCATCTCACGCCTCCGCCGGCAATGCGCCGCCGCTGCGACGGAAATGAAAAAATTGGCGCAGGCGAACCGCCGAACTCCGGCTGCCGCTGAATCTGTGACCAAGTGGGCTATCAGCGAAGAGGACTTCATCACCGCCGTACGGAAGCTCATCTGGGACTGCATGAACATGACGATGGAAACGGAAACGATGGACCCAGTCGCGCGTTTGAAGTACCTCCGGCGGCGGATTTCAAATCGCGCGCACACTTTCGAACGCCTGGTTGTCGCTGAAGTTGTCGATCGCGCCGCATTGGTCGAATGGATCGCCAAGGCCAGCTCAGACGGGGGACGCCAGAGCCGCTCCCGTTCTGCATTGTCAAAAAAACCGAAAGTTATACCCATGCAAGAAGACGACCGCCGGCTGATCGCCGCCGATGAGAAAACCAAGCGTTTTATCCTCGGGATCGGCAAACAACGCATCGCCTTTGATTTCACGACGCGCGTCACCAAGCTGCCTCCGGCCGCCGGTGACCAGCCAGCCGATGTTCTTTCGTTCCAGAAAAAGAGGAAGCCTCGACGCAGAGACTCCGTTGCCTGAGATTTCGTCTCTTCGCGCGCGAGCGGGCCGCAGCGAAACGTAGCGGCCCTTCTTGTCCCTTTCGATCATGATGAGGTAATGCAGCGCGTGCTCACTAT
>QHXU01000514.1:0-843 GCA_003223065.1 Acidobacteriota bacterium
TGTCAAAAACACCGACAGTTGTACCCATCCAGGAAGACGACCGCCGGCTGATCGCTTCCGATGAGAAAACCAAGCGTTTTATCCTCGGGATCGGCAAACAACGCATCGCCTTTGATTTCACGACGCGCGTCACCAAGCTGCCTCCGACCACCGGTGACCAGCCAGCCGATGTTCTTTCGTTCGAGAAAAAGAAAAAGCCGCGACGCAGGAATTCCGTGGCCTGATAAATTCGACGGGTCGCGCGAATGGGCCGCACCCAGGAGGCGGCAGCGTCCGGGAGAGGATTTCACCAGTACTCAGCAGGACAAGGCTCGCAAGCACAAATTCGATCAGGCCGGCCACGGCGCCGGCTATCGTGCACTCTATTGTGCGCGTGACATTTCAACCACAGATGCCTTACTTTCCTTGGAAAAGCTCTGCCACCGAAATCCCCAACGCGTGGGCGATTCGGGCGATATTGCGGAGCGAGGGATTTCGCAAGCCGAGTTCAATGCCCCCGGGTACGTTCGGTGAATCCCGGCCTCCTCGGCCAGTTTCTTCATATGGAGTCTTCCAAGTGAACGGCGCCTTGAATCGGGCATCGATGAGGGACGTGTTCGTGAAGTAGGGCGAGCGGAACCCGCTATTGACGACCGGGAACACCCGATTGCCGGTTTTCCACCAGGCGTATAGGGTAGGGCGGAGCTGCAAACACCACCAGGAGCAGCGCCGCAGGCGCCGCCCGCCGAACGTGTTTGCGTCGCGCTACTGCGAAGCAAGCGATCGCCGCCGCCGGTGCAATAAATGCCACTGCAATTTCACCGAAAGCGCCGTGCCAAACAGAATACCGACTGTCGTCAGATT
>QHXU01000514.1:911-2853 GCA_003223065.1 Acidobacteriota bacterium
CCACACTGCAGCCCTATTGAACCGAGACCAGGAAACATCCGCCGTAATCAACAGAAGCAAAAAGTATTAGAAGTTGGGCTCGATGTTATGTTGAGCACAACGGAGCCGTGCTTCCAATGTGGTCACAAATGGGTTCTTGCTGACTTGAACCAACCGCGAAGCTCCCACGCTCTCTTTGTGAATGATGGGGGAACCAGCAGGGATCAACGCCTCTTTGGGAATGCGATACAGATCGCCGCTACCCCGTTCGACGTAGGCACCGGGCTCAGCCAAATCCGCCCACGTGACTTCCGGTAGAGTAAACAGATGTTGTGCCTCAACCGACCTAGTTCTCGCTTGTTCCCTAGCGTACAACCTCCTTCGTTGGCCGCATTCAGAATGGACCCGCTGGTCGGCGCTGTCAAGAAAAGCAAGCACTGTAACGGTTACGCTGCTGTCAAACTCGAAGAGCTCGTCATAGTTCGTTCCGCCGCAGCGTGCGCACCGAACTATTCGTTTCTGTTTACGGATCAGCAGGCAGGGCTGAGGCTCGGTCCCACGCTCACGTTTCTGATGACGCAGCGTTCACAAAGCACGCAGTTCCTGGCCGGCGTTTTCGCAGACGGGCAGCAAGGGGGTAGAAAGGAGGCAGCGCAAAAAAGGAATGGGGTCGTATAAGTCGTTGGTCCGTAAGGCACAATTGGGTGACCAGGGCAGCAGCCTGGGACGAGACAAGTCTGCAAACTGTGGGTTGCGGAGAATCCTGGGGGTTCGGCGGCATCACCATCGTTATCTACAGGCGTTCCGTGCAGTTGCTGCTCGCGATCCCTGCAAACCGATAAATGACGCCACTAGCGTCACGCGCATTGCGGTTCTTCTACATCAAGACCCTGAAGCAAACCTGGAGCGTGGAACGGACGCCGTACCCGATCTCACTTCGATGCTTACCTGACCCACGCGGCGCCGGCTCTGTCGGGCACCGCGCACACGCTCACTCCGCAATCAGAAATAGAACTTCACCGCAACTTGCAGCTCGCGCGGTCCACGACCGCTGGCGTACGTGTCGATCACTCCGAAGTTCGTCGCTCCATAACTCATGTGCGGCGTTGCGAACGTCGCCGTGTTGGTGCTGTTGAATACTTCCAGACGCAGCTGGAAGTATTTCGATTCCGTGAGGCGGATGTTCTTGAAGATAGCCGCATCGGCATTGCGGATACCAGGGCTGCGGTAATTGGGAAGCGTCCGTGGCATGGTTCCAAATGTGTCTGGCCCCGGTCGGGAGAATGCCGCTACGTTGAAGTACTGGTTCAGCCGCTCTTTCACCGAGCCGGGCATGCCCGGATCTCCGATGAGATTCGGGCGCTGGACACCTTCCCAGAGGACAGGACTCTGCAGTGGCGCCTCGCGGAACTGCGATCCGCTGTTCAGCGGGAACCCCGAGCTGAACGTCATGAGAGTATTGACATCCCAGCCGCCAAGGACCATGTCGACGGGTTTGCTCCAGCGACTTCCCAGCAATCGTCCTTTGCCGAAGGGCAACTGATACGAGACGGTCAGGACAAACCGCTGAGGAACGTCCTGGGCAGAGACTGCGCGCTCCAGCCGCAGATTGAACGGATTCTGCACGTCCGTTACGCCTCCGAGCCACCCCACATTGCCATCGGAGAACGAAGAATCGTCGATCAGCTTGGAAATGGTGTAGTGGGCGAGAACAGCCAGACCGTGCGAGAACCGTTTCTCATACTGGAACTGAACTGCGTGATAAATCGAGTTGGCGATGTTCAAAGCCGAACCGCTCACACCGCCGTTGTATTGGGGATACGGCCGGAGCAGGGTGTTGAGAGTCACGGTTGGCTGGCTTAACCGGGACTGTGGATCAGTAATGACTCCATAGAAAGGATTGGTGACCAGCTCGTTCAGACGGGTTCGACCCGCACTCCACCAGGATGGATCTAGCCGGTTT
>QHXU01000513.1 GCA_003223065.1 Acidobacteriota bacterium
GCATCAGCGTAGCATTCGGCCATGCCGAAATTTCAGAAGCACACTCATCACAGCGGGACAGGTGGCCGCGCCGTTTCGGGAGACATTTCGAACGGCCAACTCGATCCTGCTGAAATCGCCGAACTCTTTCAGCGACTCGAGTCGGCAGCCGCTGAGCTGATCATCACCCTGGGAAAGAACCCTCCACGAAAAGAACTCATCTCACGCCTCCGCCGGCAATGCGCCGCCGCTGCGACGGAAATGAAAAAATTGGCGC
>QHXU01000515.1:0-1719 GCA_003223065.1 Acidobacteriota bacterium
TCAGCAAGAACAATTCCGAGTTGCTGGTACTGGTGACGCCTGAGCTGGTGCGCCCAATTCCGTCCAGCCAGCCGGCGCCGGAGCTGCAGATGCCCGAGCAATTCATGAAGGGCACACGCGCGACCGCGCCACGCACCCCTGGCATGGAGGTGACAGGCCCGGTCCCGGTGAAACCGCCGCAGCCCAGCATGCCGGTGGAAGAGTTGGTCCGGTTACAGAAGACGCCACAGGCCCAGGCGCCGACGGCGATGCCCTATCAATTGGTTCCGATACCGTTGCAGCCGCAGCCGCAAGCGCAGCCAGCTCCGGCACCACCCAAGAGTTCAGGCGGCAGCGAACAGCGGTGAGGAGTAAAGGAACAGAGGGACAGTAGATGTATCCACTAATGATCGGCTTGGTAGTCGAGACCAAGCAGCTTTGGGAAGAGATTCAGGCGATCCTGCAGGCGCTCCCGTTTCGGATTGTTCTGGAGCAGTCCGAAGTGGGCGATTGGCCGACATTCCTGAGCAAGCTGGAGCGGCTTCGCCCAGAGGTGCTTCTATTCGATATCAGCAAGTCCAGAGATTCGATCGAAGAGCAGTTGCAACACATCCGGTCGCTGGCGTCCCCGCCTGTCTTCATCGCAGTCGACAGCAAGGCGGAACCGGAAACGATCCTGCGCGCGATCCGTGCCGGCGCCGCCGAGTTCGTTTATCCGCCGGTTTCGGCTCCGCTGCGGGCGGCGCTGGAGAAACTGGCCGAACAAAAGAGCCAACAGCAGCACGATACCAAAGGGAATGGCCGAGTGGCGGCCTTTTTTTCGGCAAAGGGCGGCTGCGGCGCCACGACCATTGCCGTTCACACCGCAGTCGAGGTCCCCGCTCTTACAAACTCAAAAGTGTTGCTTGCCGATCTGGATCTGGAATCAGGTTTGATCAGCTTTCTGATGAAAGCCACCGCGCCCTATAGCATGCTGGATGCGATCCATAATCTTCACCGTCTGGATCCGAGTTTTTGGAAGGGACTGGTCTCCAATGGCCGCCCGGGTATCGAAATCGTGGGAAGCGCCTCGACCCCGAACTACCAAGAGACTCCGCGGGCGGACCAGCTGCGCGATGTGCTCCGGTTTGTGCGTATGCAGTACAGCACGGTCCTTCTGGACCTCGGCCGAAGCCTGACGCCGATGACGCTTTCCGCGCTGGAGCACGTAGACATGACGTTTCTGGTCGCTACACTCGAAGTCCCGGCGCTGCACCGCGCGCAGCACATCGTGCGCGCTTTGTTGAATGGCGGCTATTCGAAGGACCGCCTGCACGTGATTCTGAACCGGATGCCGAAGAATCCGGACATTACCATTTCGGAGCTGGAATCGATGCTCGGCGTTCCGATTTTCCAGTCCGTGCCCAACGATTACCCGGCGCTCTATGAATGCTATGCGGAAGGGAAGCTCCTGCCGGCTGGAAACCGGCTGGCGCGGTGTTTCGGCGAGGTTGCGTCCAAGATCACCGGTGTGGAAGCGTCCAAGCCAAAGAAAAAGTTCTCAATATTTTGATAGAGAGGAAGAATTCATAAAATGGCAGCATTGATTACGACCACACTGCACAATACGTCGGATGGCGGATGGGCGGGGCGGCTATTCCGCAAGGAATCCTACTCGCCGCAATATCAGGAGCTGAAGTTCGCGCTGCACCGCAAGCTGCTGGACCGGGTCAACCTCGAGGCGTTGTCTTCCCTGGCGAA
>QHXU01000515.1:1791-2238 GCA_003223065.1 Acidobacteriota bacterium
AGCCTGGCTGAGAAGGATCGGGTCATCGACGAGGTGCTCGACGAGGTGTTCGGTCTCGGTCCGTTAGAGCCGTTGTTGCAGGATTCCAGCATCTCCGACATCCTGGTGACCACCCCGCGGCTGGTCTATATCGAGCGCGCGGGCAAGCTTTACCGCACGCCGGTGGAGTTTAAGGACAATAATCACCTGCTGCGGATCATCGAGAAGATCGTTTCACGCGTTGGACGCCGCGTGGACGAATCCTCGCCGATGGTGGACGCCCGTTTGCCCGACGGCTCGCGCGTAAACGCAGTGATTCCGCCGCTGGCGGTGGATGGGCCGCTGCTCTCTATCCGGCGATTCGGCCGCGATCCGTTGCAGCCTACCGACATGATGCGGAATCTGACACTGACCGAGGGCATCCTGATGCTTCTCGAGGCGTCGGTTAAAGCGCGTCTGCACATAATT
>QHXU01000515.1:2258-2841 GCA_003223065.1 Acidobacteriota bacterium
CAAGACAACGTTGCTCAACGTCCTGTCCGGCTTCATTCCCGAGGAAGAGCGCATCGTGACCATCGAGGATGCGGCCGAGCTGCAGATGCGCCAGACCCACGTCGCGCGGATGGAGACTCGTCCGCCGAACGTCGAAGGCCAGGGAGCGATCCGCATCCGGCAACTGGTGATCAACGCTCTCCGTATGCGGCCGGACCGCATCATCGTCGGCGAGGTTCGCGGCGAGGAGGCGCTCGACATGCTGCAGGCCATGAACACGGGCCACGACGGCTCGCTGACCACGATTCACGCCAACAGCCCGCGCGATGCCATTGGACGGCTCGAGGTCATGGTCGGCATGGCCAATGCCAATATGGGGGTTCACTCCATCCGCCAGCAGGTTAGTTCTGCCGTCGACCTGTTTGTCCAGATCGCCCGCTTCAGCGACGGCACGCGCCGCGTTACGCATGTGACCGAGTGCGTGGGAATGGAAGGCGAGCACGTAACCACGCAGGACATTTTTGTTTTCGAGAAGACCGGGTTGACGGACAAGGGCCAGGTGACCGGACGTTTTCGCGCCACCGGCGTGCGGCCGAAGTTTTAT
>QHXU01000075.1:0-5190 GCA_003223065.1 Acidobacteriota bacterium
CTCCGCTACGCCGCGGTTGATATTGGTAGCAACTCCACACGCATGCTCGCGGCCGAGGTTTTGCCCGGCGCGCCTCCCAAAACCCTGGCCGCCGCTCGCGAAGTGACGCGTCTCGGTGAGAGCGTATTCCGCGAGGGGCGCATCAGCGGGCACGCTGTGGAGGAAACGGTCCGAGTGCTGGCGCGCATGGCGGAGGTGTATCGCAGGCTGGATGTGATCGGTGTGCGCGCCGTCGCCACCAGCGCGGTGCGGGACGCAAGCAACCAGGCCGAGTTTCTTTCACGGGCGTCGGCTGCGCTAGGCGCCACGGTCGAGATCATCTCCGGCCGCGAAGAGGCGCGGCTGATCCACCAGGGGGTTATCAGCCGATGGCCGCAGCAAGACAAGCGCGTGCTGATGATCGACATTGGAGGCGGAAGCGCGGAGATCATCGCCAGCCAGGAAGGCCGGTTGGTGGACGCCGTCTCCAAGCCGCTAGGCGCGTTGCGGCTCCAGGAAATGTTTCTGCACAACGACCCGCCAACGATGCGCGAGCTCCACCAGATGAGTGAGTTCATCGACCAGAAGCTGGGGACGGCCGTCGCTCGAATGGGTACGGGGTGGGACCGTGTGATCACGACCTCGGCGACGGCGGCCGCAGTGGTGTGCGCCGTAAACCGCGTGTCTCGTGCGCGCCGGGACCAGGCGGACCGCCTGCGCGCCTCCAGTGCGCGGATCAGGAAGCTCTTTGAGAAGCTCGCGGCTCTCGACCTTGCGGGCCGCCGGAAGATCGACGGGATCGGGCCACGGCGCGCTGAAATCATTGTTGCCGGCGCGGGCACCCTGTTGCGCCTATTGGAGCGGTTTCAGGTAGCCTCGGCGTATTACTCGGCGGCGGGCGTGCGCGACGGCATCATCGCCGACATGGCCGCGCGTGGCGTGGGAGGCGAGCTCGCCCGGCTGACCGGCGAACAACGTAAAGAGGTGGAACGTGTGGCGGCGCGGTTCGGCGTGGCAAACAGGCATGCGCGCAAAGTGGCGGGATTCTCGCGAACCCTGTTCGCGCAGCTGCGTCCGCTTCACCAGTTGCCCCTGGCGTACGGGCGCCTGCTCGAAGCCGCCTGCTACTTCCTCGATACCGGTCATTACATCAACGATTCCGGGCACCACAAGCACGCCTATTACATCGTCGCCAACGTCGACTTTTCCGGCTTCACCAACCGAGAGCGCGAGTTCATCGCCAACTTGTGCCGGTATCACCGCAAGGCGATGCCGTCGCCGGCGCATGCCGAATTCCAGTCGCTGGCTGCCGACGACAAACGGGCTCTTACTTCTCTGATCCCGATCCTCCGTCTGGCCGATAACCTGGACCGCAGCCGGGACCAGGAAGTAGAGCTTGCGGCGTGCGACATCTGCAACAGCCACGTGGCAGTGACGTTGAGATCCTCGCGCGAGCCCGATTTGGCCGAGTGGGCCGCGTCGAGAGTGTCCGATGTGTTCCGGCAGATTTTCGGCAGGAGTCTTTTCGTTAGATACGAACGAGGATGAGTACAGGTATTTCTGCAGTTTTTAATGCCCGCGGCTGCCCCCGCCGCCGCTCGAACCACGCGCGCCGCCGCCACCACCCACAGACCCAAGGGAACCGCCACCGCCCCCGCGCGGCCCGCCGCCGGACGACATTCCCCCGCCGGACGACATTCCGCCCCCGGACGACATGCGGCCGCCGCTCGGCCCAACACTGGAGATCGCGCTCCGGGGCGCCACCGTGTACCCGACACTGCGGTCGTAGTGCGGCGTGGTGTTCACCACCGAGCGCCCGGCTGTGCTGCCTGCTCCGCCACCTCCGTATGAATACGCGGGGGCGTAAACGTAGTAATAAACAGCGCGCGGGCTGTAGAAATACCAGCCGAATGGGCTGTAGTACATCCCGCTCATCGGGATGAAGGTGAACATCCCGTACCACGGATTCCAGGCCCAGTTGCTGCTTGTGTATCCCATGCCGCCGGCCGCCTTGGCCGCGGAAATGTTCGCCTGCGCCAGGTATTCAGCGCGCCGCGAACTCCAGCGATAGAAGGCATCCGTCTCCTTGGTATCGAAGTTCCGGGCGCTCAGCACGCCGCCGAATTCCACTTCACGGCCCTTCTTGGCGACGATCGTTTCGGAGCCCGACGTAACCCGAGCCTCGCCGTCGTAGACGCGCAGCCGTGCCGGATCGGCGTCAAACCGATACAGGCCTTTCTTCAGCAGAGCGATCTGCGCATCGTGGAGCAGCACGGTGATCGCGTTGTCCTGGAGTAACTCGCCCACTTCGATCAATGCCGAACCGGAAACAATCTCCACGCGCGTGTCGTCGAGCTTGTTCGAAACCATGCGGAAGGAGCTGTTCTCGTCCAGACGCAGAAAGACGCCGGGAGTCAGCAAAACCTCGGTTGGCGCACCTTCTACGGCGAGGGTCTGTCCGGGCTTCACGTCGGGGAACTCGCCGAATTTCGGCTGAACGCCCTTTCCGTCCAAGGTGGCCTTGCCTTCCACGTAGTGGATTACGCCGGAATGCGCCGAGATCACAGACTGTGCCCACGCGGAAGTCGCCCAGACCGCCAGCAGAACGAGCGAAAGTCTCCTGAGCATGTGGGACCTCCTCTTACATTGTAATCATGCGCTCTTTCCAGACGGGCGTCAAGGGCCTCAGGTTTCATATATTTAGAGATGTGAGCCGGGGTCTGGTTCTCGTATTTTTGATTGCGTTGGCGCGCGCCCTGGCGGCGATGCCTCCCACGTTCTACGGCGACGTTCTGCCGATTCTTCAAAAGCGGTGCCAGGAATGCCACCGGCCCGGCGAAATGGCACCGATGCCTTTCGTCAATTATCAGGAAACGCGCCCTTGGGCGAAGGCGATCCGCGTCGCCGTGCTCACCCGCAAAATGCCTCCGTGGTTCGCCGACCCTTGCTGCGGGAAGTTCGCAAATGACCGATCCCTTACCGCCGGCGAAATCGCGACTCTGGCCGCCTGGGCCGACTCCGGGGCAGGGCAGGGAGAACAGAGAGATGCCCCTCCGCGTCCCCGTTGGCCCGCCGGATGGAACCTGCCCTCGCACGACGCAGTCATCGAAATGCCCCGTGCATTCGAGGTCCCGGCGGAGGGCGCGGTCGAATACCAATACTTCATCACGCCGACCGGCTTCAACGAAGACCGGTGGGTTCAAGCGGCCGAAGCGCGCCCCGGCAATCGCGCGGTAGTGCATCATATCGTGGTCTATATCCGCGAGCCGGGCTCGACCTGGACACACGGCCCGACCAAAGCCGATATCCTCACCGTCTACGCTCCGGGCAGCTCACCGGAGATGTGGCCGCCCGGTATGGCGAAGCTCATCAAGGCCGGCTCCGATCTGGTGTTCGAAATCCACTACACACCGAACGGCAAGCCTGCTTCGGATCGCACCCGCGTGGCTATCCGGTTTGCGAAGTCGCCGCCGGAGAAGCGTGTTCTGACGCTGCAGATGGCGAATGAGAAATTCGTGATTCCCGCAGGCGCGAGCGACTACCGTGTTACGGCGTGGGGTACCCTGCCGAATGACGCATTGCTGCTCGGCTTCTTTCCGCACATGCACCTGCGCGGCAAAGCCTTCGAGTACACGCGGGTCCGTGACGACGGCCAGCCGGAGACTCTGCTTAAGGTAAACCGCTACAACTTCTACTGGCAGCTTTCCTATCGTCTGGCGACTCCGATGCCGCTGGCGAAGGGCACCAAGCTTGAATGGATCGCGTGGTTCGACAACTCGCCGAATAACCCTCGCAACCCGGATCCATCGGTTGACGTGCGATACGGCCAGCAAAGCTGGCAGGAGATGATGATCGGGTTCTTCGACGTCGCCGTGGACGCCAGGCTGGACAAGGCGGGCTTCTTCGTTCGGTCACCATAGTGCGGCGGCCGAAAATCATTCGAATTCCTTTACCGGAGCCGCTTGACGGGGACCAACCCTCCCCATTACGATCTTGGCGCGCAGATAGTTCTCTCCGCGAACCGGCGCTCCCGCCAGGCGGCGAAGCATCGCGATCTGCCCGATATGCGTCAGGGCGTCCGCAATGGGACCCTGAAAGAGTTTTTCGGGTTCCGACCGCAAGGGATTTCCCGATGCCAGGTATTCATCCAAAGCTTCGAGCGCAGCAAAGAAGCGCTGGACTTCTTTGTCCCAGGCGAGCGGCTCCGAATCGTGCCATTCGTGCTTCTTGCGCGCCATGACCAGCGCCCAATCGAGCAGGTCGCCGACGTGTGCCAGGATCTCGCCGGCCGAGCGCGACGTTTTTCCGGCCCGAAAATCCGAAAACCCTTCCGGCGCTCCGCGCACCGCTTTGCCGCCGCGGTAGGCAAGCGTGGCGACGGTGTGACGAAGCATTTCTCGTCTGGAATCGGTGTGCATCTAACTATTCATAGCGCAAGGCAGCCAGAGGGTCCGCGCGCGTCACCCGGAACGCGGGAATGTAACATGCGACGGCCGCCACCCCTAGCAGCACCACGGCAACACTTGCGACCGTCAGGGGATCAGCAGGGGTGACTTCGAATAGGAGTCCTCTCAGAATGCGTCCCACCGCCAGGGCTCCGGCGATGCCACCCGCGAGTCCCGCCAGAACCGGCGCGAGCCCCTGGCGGATCACCATGAGCTGAAGACCGGCCGCCGTGGCTCCGAGCGCCATCCGGATCCCCATTTCGCCGCGCCGTTGCGCAACCGAATACGATACGCGACACCGGCAAACACGAGCACCAGTGTCAACTGAAACCGCCGTTGCGCGACGGCTGCCGAAACGATCTGCTGCATGGTCTGGAACCGCGGCACGGGTAGCTCCGCGTCCAGCTTGCGAATCTCTCCGCGCACCGCGCTCGCGATGGATGCCGGGTCCATGGCCGTGCGGAGGATCAGCGACATGTCCGGCCGGTCGCGCTGCCAATAGGGGATATAGACGGTGGGGCCAGGCGCCTTCTGGAGACCGTTGCCGCGGACATCGCCGGCCACGCCGATCACTTCCAGCAACGTTACGCCCAGATAGAACCGCTTGCCGATTGGGTTCTGACCCGGCCAAAAGCGTTCGGCCGTCAGCGCGGACACCAGAGTTACCCCGCGGTCGCGATCCGCCTGATTGAAGAGCCGCCCCTGGCGAAGAGGAATCCCCATCGCCCGGAAGTAATCTTCGCTCACACAGCGGAAATCGACGATG
>QHXU01000075.1:5309-13795 GCA_003223065.1 Acidobacteriota bacterium
AGCCGCCGCATTCACGCCCGGCAGGGCCCTCAGGCGGTCAACAGCATTGCGCAGAAACGCGGCGCGTTTCGCCCGGTCAGGATAACGGCTCGAAGGAAGGTTCAGATGGACAGTCACCACTCGCTCCACGTCGAAACCCCTCTCCACGCGCATCAGCCGCACAAAACTGTTGAGCAGGAGCCCCGCGGCCACCAGGCAAAGCGTCCCTAAGCCGACTTCGACGGTCACCAGCAGCGAACGCAGCCGCCCCCCGGAATGGCTCTGGCTGGACGTGCGCCCGGCGGCTTTCAAGCCGTCCTGAGGATCGGCGCGGGAGCTTCGCAAAGCGGGCAGCAATCCAAAAAGCACTCCACAAAACGCCGACAGCAGGAACGCCACGCCCAGCACTCTGCCGTTCATGCGCACTTCGTTGAGCCTGGGCAAGTCCGCGGGGGCGTTGGCGAGAATCGTCCCGAGCGCCCCAAACGCCAGCGCAACTCCGAGCGCTCCGCCCAGCATCGCGATCAGAAGACTCTCTGTGGCCAGCCGGACTGCACTCGCTCCGATGGCGGTCCGAATCGCGAACTCGCGGCGGCGGCCGGTGGCGCGCGAAAGCAGCAAGTTGGCGATGTTCACGCACACGATCAGCAGGACCGCGCCGACGGCCGAGAGCAACAGCAGAAGACCGTCGCGCGACCTTCCGGCGATCGCCTCCTGAAGCGGAACCAGCGCGGCGCGAAGCTCCACGTGCTCGGGCAGACTGCTGGCGATGCCCGCCTGGACCGCGTTCAGCTCATCGAGAGCCTGCGAAGGTGAGATTCCCTGCTTCAGCCTGACGATGCCGCCGTAGTTGAAATCGCCCATCGGAGAAAGTTCCTCGTCGCGCGTGGCCATGGGCTTCCAAAGGTCCGGTTCCGCGTCGCCGAAGTTGAGCGGCTGAAGCTGGCTGATCTTCGGCAACTTTGTTTCCGGGGACAGCACGCCGACAACTTCAAAAGGAACGCCGTCGACGACGATTTTTTGTCCGAGAACGGACGGATCCGCGTGAAAGCGGCGCCGCCACAAGGCGTCGGTCAGGATCACGACTTTGGCGGCGCCGGTTTCACGCGGATCCGTCCGTTCTCGGACAAAAAATCGTCGTCGACGGCGTTCCTTTTGAAGTTGTCGGCGGGTCGCCGGCGGAGGTCAGGTTGACCGAAATCGCTCCCAGTATGGCGATGTGTTCGGCCGCGCGCCAATGCTTGCGCCATTCAAGGAAATGATGCGCAGAGACGGGAACACGCGGCGCGACATGGCTAAACCGCGGCACGCTCTCCTGTACGGCAAACAGCCGTCCGGCGTCGCGAAACGGCAGAGGGCGCACGAGTACGGCGTCGGCGATGCTGAAGATCGCGGTGTTGGCGGCGATGCCCAGCGCAACAATCAGGATCACCACTGCGCCGAAGCCGGGATTTCGGCCGAGCGTCCGCAGGCAGTAGCGGAAATCGGACCAGACGAGTGACATGGGTGGCTGTCCTTCAGACGTTTACGTAGAGAGACGGTTAGGAGTTCCCACGAATGCATGTTCGTCGACCCTGTGCCAAACTGGAGTGTGACACGATGACGCTTGCAACATTTCTTGGCGCAATTGTTTTGGCGCTCGTCCTGGGAGCAGGGCTGGCTGCGATCTGGTTCCGCACACGGGCTGCGGCCGCGGCCGCCACGCGGCCCATAGCCGACGCGCTCGCACGCATCGAGTCCCAGATCCGCGAATTTGAATCGCAGCGCCAGCACATGCTCGGAGGACTGGAGCATCATCTCTCCGCCCTCAGCCGCGAAACGGTGGCGCTATCGCAGGCTCTGCGGGCGCCCAATGCGAGGGGGCGCTGGGGAGAGCTGACGCTCCGCCGGGTCGCCGAGCTTGCCGGCATGGTCCCGTATTGTGACTTCTTCGAGCAGGAATCCGGCGAGCGAATGCGGCCCGACATGATCGTCAGGCTCCCTGGCGGCCGTAGCCTGGCTGTCGACGCGAAGGTCCCGCTATCGGCGTATCTCGACGCCGAAGCCGCGACGGACGGCGCGGCGCGCCGGGCTGCGCTTGAAAGGCACGCGCAGCAGGTCTGGCGGCACATCGTGCAGTTGGGCGCGCGCGAGTACTGGGCGCAGTTCCAGCCGGCTCCGGAAATGGTTGTACTGTTTCTGGCAGGCGAACATTTTCTGAGCGCGGCGCTTGAACGCGATCCGGAGATGTTGGAGAAGGCGCTGGGCCGGAAGGTTCTGCTGGCCACGCCCATGACGCTGGTGAGCGTGCTCAAAGGAGTCTCCTACGGCTGGCGGCAGGAGCGCCTGGCGCAGAACGCAGGCGAACTGCGCCGCATCGCGGGCGAGTTCTACGATCGGATGCGAAGCTTCGCCGAATTCTATGCCGACGCGGGGCGCAACCTGACAAAGGCGCTCGATGCTTACAACCGATCCGTGGGTTCGTGGGAGTCGCGCCTTTTACCCTCCTTGAAGCGTATGCGCGAACTGGGTGCGGGCGGCGCCGACGAAGCTCCGCAGCCTTCCCGCATCGACGCCGCCGTGCGCGAACCGCAAACGCCGCCGCCGGCGCTGCCGGAAACCCTGGGAGCAGACCGCCGGGCATGATACGCCGCTTCTTCCTGTTCCTCTCCACGCAGGGAGGAATTCGAAGATGGATGGAGACTTCGCCGATTTCAAAAAAGCTCACCCACAGGTTTGTCGCGGGCGAGACGCTCGAGGAAGGACTGGCCGTTTGCACAGAGCTTCAGCAGGAGTCGATTCTTTCGACGCTCGACAACCTGGGCGAAAATGTGACGTCGCTCGGCGAGGCGGCGGCTTCGCGGGATGCTTATCTTGAGGCGCTCGCCCGGATCGCCGAGCGCGGGCTGCCTTCCACCGTTTCGTTCAAGCTCACGCAGTTCGGGCTCGATTTGTCAGAGGACGCGTGCCTCGAAAACGTCCGCCAGCTTGCGGCGAAAGCCAAGGCGAACCACAGCGGTGTCGAGATCGACATGGAGTCAAGCGACTACACCGATCGCACTTTGCGGATGGCGGAGCGGGTGGCGGCAGAGTTCGGCTGCGTGCGCGCGGTGATCCAGGCGTACCTTTTCCGCAGCGCGGGCGATATCGATCGTCTGAACCGACTCGCCATCCCCGTGCGCCTGTGCAAGGGCGCCTACAATGAGCCTCCCGCGATCGCGTTCGCCGAAAAACGCGATGTGGACCGCAACTATCTGGCGCTGATGAAGACGCTGCTCGATAAAGGAACTTACCCGGCAATCGCCACGCACGACGAACGCATCATCGGCGAGGCGTTTCGCTATGTTCGCGAGCGGCGCATTGGGCAGGACAAGTTCGAATTTCAGATGCTTTACGGCATTCGCCGCGACTTGCAGCGGCGTATCGTGGACCTCGGCTACCGGCTGCGGCTTTACGTGCCCTACGGGACGGCGTGGTATCCCTACTTCATGCGAAGGCTGGCCGAGCGGCCCGCGAACGCGCTATTCCTTGCCCGGAATCTGTTCCGCTGACGTCTCGATGGCGATCTGCTCCACGATCTCGATGCCGTACGCGTCCAGGCCCGGGACCTTGCGCGGATGGTTCGTCAACAGGCGGATCGTAGTCAGACCGAGATCGGCCAGGATCTGCGCGCCGATGCCGGATTCGTGCTGAGGAGGCGCGTGGCCGTCCAGGGAAGGATAGTGCGGGCGCGTGCCGGGCCCGGATTGATGGAGGTACACCAGTACCCCCGCGCCCTCCTCGGCAATCCGCCGGAGCGAGGCATGAACCGTCTGCCGGCAGTCGCACTGCGTGGAGCTGAAGACTTCCCCGTACACGCAGCGCGCGTGCATCCGGACCAGAATGTTGGGCTGCCCGGCGACATCCCCGCACACCAGGGCTGCGTGCGTTTCGCCGTCGATCGTGCTCACGTAGGAGATCATCTTGAACGCGCCGAATTCGGTGTCGAGACAGCTTTCGCCCCGGCGTTCGACGTAGTGCTCGGTCTCGAGCCGGTGGCGGATCAGATCGGCCACCGAAATCATCTTCAGGCCATGACGCGCGCAGAATTCCGTGAGCTGGGGAATTCGCGCCATCGACCCATCCGGATTCATGATTTCACAGATCGCTCCGCCGGGCTCGAGGCCCGCCATGCGCGCCAGATCAACCGCGGCTTCGGTCTGCCCCGCGCGCACCAGCACGCCTCCTTCGCGCGCGCGCAGCGGAAAGACGTGACCCGGCCGGGCAAGGTCGCGCGGGCCGGATTGAGGCGAAATTGCGACGCGGATCGTGTGGGCGCGATCGCGGGCGGAGATGCCCGTGGTCACGCCTTCGGCTGCGTCAATGGCTTCGCAGAAGGCTGTTTCGAATCGCGAAGTATTCCTGACCGACATCAGCGGGAGGTGCAAAGCATCGCAGCGCTCCGGGGCAAGCGCCAGGCAGATCAGCCCACGGCCGTGCGTGGCCATGAAATTGATCGCCTCCGGCGTGACCCACTGCGCGGCCATGGTGAGGTCGCCTTCGTTCTCGCGATCTTCATCGTCGACGACCACCAGCATGCGGCCGGCGCGGAACTCCTCAAGCGCCTCCCGAATCGGAGCGAACATACATACAGGATAACCCGGCAGAGACGGCCTCCAGGCCAGTCCGAGATGTGCCAAGCCTGTTAATTGAGGGTCTGGAGATCCGCGAGCTTACAATCCGAGCCGCAGGTCGAGATCGGCCGTGATGGGCGCGAGTTGATCCGGATGGTGCGCCAGGTTCCGAATGCCAAGTTCGCGGTAGTACTGATAGAAAAGCTCCACTGCAGCGAGCGACAGCGCATACGCGACCTCGGCATGCTCCGTGTCCAAGCGCGACCAATCCTGGCCCAGACCGCTCAGCTTGGGGAGCTTTCCCTGTCGGGCCTGCTCGGCGAGCTTCTGGCGCATCGCAGGCGCGATCGTGTCGCCGGCGAATTTCTGCGCCAAACCCTCCTGCAACCATGCGGGCCAGCGCCCGAGCATGGATAGGCAGGCGTGTGTGGTCTCATGCGCGAGCGCACGCCGCATCGCGCCATCCATTCCTTGCCCCTCAAACAAAGGAATGCGAATGCGGCCATCGTATTGGCCCCCGTTCCACTCCGCGACATCGATGGTCTTGCGGTAGGCTTCGCGGCTCTGAACGATGGCGACGATACGTTCCTCGGCGTTGCAACCGACCTCGTCCGAAACGCGCGTGAACGCGTCGTCGAGGACGGCCAGCATCTGGCGAGCCGTCTCAGCCGGCACCGTTCCGGCGTCATACCGCAGCACGATGCGGAGACCGTAAAGCTTCTCCGTACTTTGGTCGCCTTTCATTTCACGCTCTACGCGGCTGTAGAGGCGGTCGAGATCGGGGTTCGGGGCGATCTCGAGCGAGCTTCGCCAGTAATCCAACGCGCGGCGCGGTTCGTCGGCGCGCCATGCGGCGACTCCGGCAAGTGCCAACAAGACGGGATCTCGCCTCTTCTGCAACTCCGGTTCGAGAAGCCGAAGGGCTTTCCCAGGCTGGCTGGTTTCGATGAGCTGGGCAGCCTGGCTTACCAAGCGCGCGCCTGGCCCGGCGGCAAGAGAAGGATAGCCTTGCGAAGCTCGCACGGCGCCCATCACCTGCGCTGTGTCGAGCCAGGCGGCTTCGCGCCGGCCATTCTCGAATTCGTCCAACCCCTGTATCAGCCTCGCGGGAAGATATCCTTCCACGGTCTTTCCGTCTACCTCTGCCGCGACCTTGTAACAAGGCGTGTTCCCGCCTGCCAGTGCGTAACGGATGGTGAGTGGAGCGGCCCCGGGGAGCGTGGCTACGACTTCGGCATCCGCCGTACATCCGGCACGCAAAGGGGCGCGATCTTCCTTCACGGCCGCGGCCATGAGAAAGAGCGAGAGCAGCACTGCCATGGTCCAGCTTACGGCGGTGATGGCAGAAAAGTCGCTCGGGAAAACACCTTAGATATATCCGCGGATACTATCCGCCTAGCCGGAAGGTTAGACCAATGATGGCCGTGAGCGGGTATCCCGGCGTTCCATGAATGCGGAACGCCGGTTCCTGGCCCGGCAGGCGCGACTGGAAGTAATTTTGGGTTTCGTAGTAATCGCGATTGGTCAGGTTGTCGATCGATAAGCTGAAATCGAGCCCGCGCACAATCCGGCGCGATACACCCAGGTCAACGACAGTGTGGCCGCCGGCTACGACCGAGGAATCTGAGTCATCCAAACGATAGTGATTGATCGCTCTCAGGCGCAGTGAGCCGCTCCAGCCTCTCCAGGCCGAGAGCGTCAGGCCGGCGTTGGCAACAAAATGCGGCGCGCTGACCACGTAAATCCTGGGCACAGTTCGCTGATAAAACGCGTTCGCGACTTTCGTCAGGCCGCCGTTGATCGAAAGACGGCGGGTGAGCGCGAAGTTGGCTTTGCTCTCGAATCCATAGGCGCGGCTCGGGCCTTTGAACTCGTACGTGGCGTTGTCCGGGATGTAAACCTCCTCGTGCGACCGGTCGATCAGGAAGAAATCTTCCGATATTGACAGCCGCCCCTCCGAATGCGAGGCGCCCGCTTCGTAGAAATCGGTCGTCGAGATGCGAGGATTCTCCGGATGCTGGATCACCACGCGGGCATCGGCGGTGGAGATGCCGCGGCCGTAGTTCGCGTGCAAGGTGATTGGAATCCTGTGTGACGGCGTATAGGCCAAGGCGGCCTTCGGTTGCCACCTCCCGCCGTAACGCAAGCCGGCGTTGGCGATGCCGAAGCGAAAAAGGTCATAGCGGAGGCCGGCGGAAAGTATCAAACGGCCCGAGAATCCGCTGGCGCTCTCCTGCGCATAGCCGGCCTCATTCGTGACGTGCGCCTGCGCGCCCGTGGTCAGTGCGATGGGGACACGGTCCTCTTGCGAATAGAGTCCGACGTTAATCTGATTGTCGTGAGAATTTGCGCCGGTCACGAACAGAGCCTGCCAGCGCTGGCTTAGGCGCTGCGGGCGAGTGTATTGAGCGTTAAAGCCTTCCTGCAGCCTGGAATCGTGTTGCTGGATGCCATCGCCATAAGTAAAACGTGAAGTTAGAGTAAAGATCGAATAGAGAGCGAGCGATAAATCCATCAATCTTAAGCACTTCGCCTTTTCCGCCCTCGTGTCGCCAGTACATGCTGGTCGTGGCGGAATGGACGCGCCCGCCATCGTTCGGATCCACGTAACCGAACCGATCCAGGCGGCCTTTCGAGACCTCATCCAGCGGAACCTGGCCCGACGAGTAAAACCCGCTCAGGCTGCCGATAAAGCGGAAGCCTAGCGTTTCGTGCTCGTTCAGATGGCGCGTCCAACTGCCGGTGAGATTGTCTCGCCGGTATCGTAACGGGTTGAGGAAGGGTCCGTTGGTAAAGGAGCCCTCATAGGCGATCAGCGCGTCTCCGGAGGCGAGGCGCGGGCTCGCGGCCGCAAACCCGCGCCACGTACCGAATGACCCTCCCTGGAGGCGCAACGTAAGCGTATCCGGCAGCGACTCCCGCAGCTTGATGTGCACAACTCCCAGGCCGCTGAAATCGCCGTATTCAGGTGAGAATGGCCCGTTGATTAGCGTGGCCTCCTCGATCAACTCGGGAGTGAGCGATTTGAGCGAGCCCAGGTATCCCTGGCCGTGCCCCTGAGTCGTTTGGTTCTGGCCGACGCCGTCGACCAGCACTTTCAGACCACCGTTTACGCCGCCGTGGTCGAGATTGAATCCGAAGCGGCGGATCTCGAGACTCTTGCCGCCGCCTTCATGCTGGCCGGCGTTGATTCCGGCGTCGAGCACGTGAAAAAGCTGATCGTCGCGAGTGAAGAGTGTACGCGTGAAGACTTCCGACGTCCGCTGATCCGTGGATGGCTCAGTGGGGTTCGCCGTGACCGTGACGCTCGAATAGATCTTCGGTAGTTCCTGTCCCCATGCGAGCGAAATCAGGCCCAGGATCACGATCCTCATGCCCGTTATACGGACCAGGGCGCCAGTCCGGATTGCGAGAGAGCGCCAGGAGTTGATCGGTGACCGCACGCTGCGCGCGGACATCTTGGCAATGGTCCCACAGCGTGCGCGCTTTGCGGTAGAACCCGAAGCGGTATTCGGCCACCAGGAGAATCATCCGCAGGCCGAGGCGGAAGGCTTTCCAGAAGTCGCCGGTGACCGAAGAGTGGCCGACCCGGTTTCGATAATTGACGGGGATCTCGACAAACGGGATCCGGTGCGCCACCACTTCCATGAGCAACTGCGGACCGAAATGCGAGCCGCCGATGTTCAGATGCGGACGCACGAGGTCGAGCGCTTTGCGATGAAACAGCCTGTACGTGCATCCCATGTCCGTAAGCATCGTTGTATTGAACAGGAGTTCGGTCATTTTGGCGACCGCCCAGTTTCCCCAGCGTAGGAAACGACCCATGTTCGCGCCCGCCCAGATGAACTCACGGCTCGTTCGCGTGCCGAAGACAACCGGCACGTCATCGGAATATGCGAGCAACTTAACCAGGTC
>QHXU01000075.1:13859-14376 GCA_003223065.1 Acidobacteriota bacterium
AGGTCGGCTTCGCAATGATCGATCCCACAGAGCAGTGCGTGGCCATAGCCCTGCTTCGGCTCGAAGATCTCGCGGGCGCCAGTGCCGGCGATTTCCTCGGAAGTTCCGGCGGCGGCGTTGTTGTTGACGACGATTACTTCATCGACGAGACCGGTTGCAAAATATTCGACGGTCGCCGAACGGATCGAGTCCTTTTCGTTATACGTCGGGAAGATAACAGCAACCGATTTGCCCCGCCACATCGTTCTGTGCGCTCTTTGGGGAGATCGGCAGATTGCCGCGCGGCCTTGAGGGCCGCTCCCTAGGACTTTTCGGCTATCACCAGGAACTGTCCGGCGAGGGGCCGAATCGGAAGCGATAAATACAAGCGCACGAGGAACTCGGCCTTGGGCATCCTCGATCTCATGCTGAACGGAAGAAACCGGGGCTCCGAGTGAACGATTCTCCAATCGAGCGCCCGGAGGAAGTCTCGAAAGCCGTTGTCGGTGAAAGCGGTCCGGTGGGTGTAATCGTCGTA
>QHXU01000075.1:14433-16194 GCA_003223065.1 Acidobacteriota bacterium
GAATGCAGGACCCGGCGGGCTTCTTGCAGGATGCGCTCGCTCTCTTCGAGCGTGAAGTGCTCGAAGAAGTTCGATGCGAACACGGTGCCGATGCTGCCGCTCACCAAGGGCAGGGGATCGGTGGCGGATCGGATCAGGGCTGTGACGGAGTCCCCCCAGTACTCAGCGAGTTTGGAATTCTGGTCGAGGGCCCATTTCGGCGCGGCCTGGATCTGGCGGCAGAACTCCCCGTACCCGGCGCCAAGTTCCAGGAGACCATCGTTCTGTTTCACCCAGGGCTGCAGATACTCGCAGATGGCCTTCCAAACGGCGGCGCGGGCCGGGTTGTATCGAAAGCGGATCTCATGATAGCGCTGTTGAACTTCGGTTATCATTCTGCGCTCCGGCTGGCTGGTTTGTACACGTAGATGCCGTTCAAATAAGGCCCCGGAATCTGCGCGACCAGCTTGTAGTGCTTCTCGATCTCCTGCGTTTGTTCCGGGAGGAACGTCGACACCTCTACATCGAGGTTTGCGTCATGCTCGTGAACATCCTGGAACAGAAAGATCGTCGAAAATTTTTCGGCAGCGATGTCTCGGCGCAATGGCTCGGGATTCACGACCCGGGCCCCCGCCAGCAATTTGTAGATGAGCGGCTCCACTTCGATGTAGCCCCGCAGGCGCGCCATCGCGTTGAAATCTGTGGAAAGCAGCCGGCCGCCATCGGCGGCGTAGGGCGCGAGCCCTGCCACTTGCGTTCGAAATAATTGCTCGGTCGCGAAGCGCGTCAGCAGAAGATTCTCGGTGATCCTGAAGTTGACCACCAGATGGATGGCCAGCGGAATCTGCAGCAGGGTGATCCAGTTCTTGCTTCCCCGGAAGGTCAACGGGAAGAAATCGAGAGCGTTCAGCGCGAGGCACGCGCACAAAACGAGGAGCACGTTGGACTCGATCTGGTAATTGAAATCCGATCCGATTTTCGGCGCGGTCGCCGCGAAAACCAGCAGCGCCATACCGAGGTAGACGAAAGGCGCGAAGCCGCGCCCATAACGCACTCGCTTGATGCCGGCGGCGGCGATCAGGATCAATTGTCCCGCTGCGGCGAATAGATACCGGATGTGCAGGCCGAATTTCTTGAGGTCGAAGGGATTCAGGTTTGCCAGGACTATGTCTTGGAGAAACCGCCCGTTCAGAGCGGCGTTAATGGCGAGCGCCAGTGCGAGTACCGCCGCCGCGAGCGTGGCTCCGAACTGGAGGGCCGCCTTTGGGCGCTGGAACCAGAGAAGAATCACGATCGCCGCGGGACACGCGATGGTGGTCTGTTTCGTGAAGAACGCGATCCCGCAAAAAACGCCGGCCCAGACGAGAGTTCTCTCGCCGTTGATGGCGTATCTCGAGTACTGATAAAACGCGGCGAGCGCCCAGAAGATCGCTAGCGTGTCGACTTGACCGACTGTTCCCCATGTAAGGAGGAGCGAAGTGGACGCTCCCAACAGCACACCGGTCCATGCACAGTCACGGTCGCGTGTATAGAGAAGCAGCAGCCGCCAGATCAGGGCGAAGATGCCGAGCAGCGCAGCAAAACTTAGCAGCCGGCCGGCGGTGACCGCGGGCAGTCCGACCTTGATTAGCCCGGTCTCCAGCAGATAGAACAGCGGAGTATACGCCGAGACCGTGTGCGGATAGCTGTTGAGATCGTAGTAGAGCGTGCCGTCTCGCGCCAGCATGACCGATTGAGCGTTGACGATCGACTCCGGCCCGGAGAATTCGTTTCGCGCCCAAG
>QHXU01000075.1:16342-17481 GCA_003223065.1 Acidobacteriota bacterium
GTGAATGACGGAGGACATGGATCAGTCAAGAGATAAATCGGCTTACCGCAGCCGAAACTTCATGGCTTATAGATGGTCCCTATGCCCGCCTGGAAGATCGGTTTTAGCGCCCTGTTCTCGTGCATGACGCGCTCCACTTCGTGGCGGTCTTCGTCCCCGGTTTCGCGCTGCAGGTCCTCCGAGGTGAAGTACACATATTCCAGGCCGCGGTTTCGGCAGTAGGCCTGCAGATTCCGATATGCGCCTATGATGCTCGCGTGGTCCTCGGCGTACCACCAGCGCGGGAGCAGAGGCAAATAATTGCCCCTGCGGCCGGTGTACAGATAGAGCAGGGCATCGTCGTAGGAAAGAATCGTCGCCGAAGGGGATAGGTTGGCCGAGATCCAGCTGTAAGCGGCACGCTGGTCGCGCAGCTTCGGGCACGCTGGTCGCGCAGCTTCGCGCGGCTCTTTTCAGCCGATTGTTCGAGGAACACAAACGTAAGATAGAGTTGCAACGCAAGGCCTGTAGCGAGCACGAACAACATCGCGCCCGAAATCATCATGCCCGCTACCCGTTGGCCGAAATCCTTGTGGCGCCGCGCTGCGCGCACGATGTATTCGACTTCGGCCACCAGGCCCGCGAGAAGCAGCGGGAAAAAAGGCAGGACGAATCTTTCATTCGGCGGAAAGTGCCAGATGAGCAGGATGCCCGCAGACACGAGCGCAAACAGCGCGTAATCGACCGCGATTCCGCGCCGCGCCAGCCGCACCGCGCCTACGATCATCGCCACTGCGAGCGCCTCAGTCAGGATCTTCACCGGCAGCCCGTCGAGCACCTTGGGCAACACTAGCGAACCCATTCCGTAGAGCAACTGGTCCACGTTTTTCCATAAGACTACGGCTAAATTGTCGAAACCAACGTTAAGGAACTGATAGCGAAGGTAGTCTGTGTAATAGATCAGGGTTGGGTCGGCGGTGTGCATAAGGTGGCTTCGATTCCAAAGCGTCCAGCCGATCACCGCCGGGAGCATGCCGGCGGCAAACGCGGCGGCGCGGCGCCATTCCCGTTTCCAGAGGAACAGCGGCGGAACGGCAACCAGCAGCGCGATGCCGGCTGTTCGCGAAAGATACGCACATGCGGCTGGCAAACCTGCCAGC
>QHXU01000075.1:17526-21414 GCA_003223065.1 Acidobacteriota bacterium
GAAGAATACTTCCGAAAATAGCGTGCATCCGAAGAGGATCAAGTACGGATTCACCGCCAGCAGCGCAACCAGGACCCACACGCGCCAGTCCGTCCAGCCGTCGTCGCGATAAAGTCGCCAGGCGAGCGCCAGTAATACGACCAGCAGCAACCAACTCAATAGAGTGCCGACTTGAAGGTTATCCGGAAACTTCGCATTAAGCTTCCAAACGAAAGATAAATAAAGTGGATAGAGTACGGGATACTTGGTCTGCGCGGGCGCCTCAGGCAGACTGAGAATGCGATAGCCTTCGCCTGAAGCCAGGCTCTTCGCTGACACGAACAGTACGCCATCGTCGTGCAAACCGGCGAACTGCGGCATGTCGCGATTCCTCCATGCGAACTGAGCCGAAGGGATCAGGAGAATCAAGAAAAGGAAAACCCGTAGTGTCCCACTGCGCATTCTTTCCAAGCTAGCAAAAGACCGCGCGCTGTGCCCCGGGCGGATTTGAAACACTCGATGTTCCGTGCGGATCTAATTGCTAGAGCATGGAATGCGAAGAACTGCTGCGATTGATGAATCACTATCACGCATCGGTGAGAGCGTACGGCAAGAGCGTCGCCAGATTGCTCGATGTGCCTGAGGTCGAGTTCGACCAGGCTTACAACCTGACGGAGCAGACCCTAAGGGCGTATAAAGCTTCCCGCATGGCCATCGATAACCACAGGAAGCAGCACGGCTGCTCGGCCCGCCTCGTGACATCCGCTTAGCACTGCGTGGTACGATAGCGGGATTGAGCCAGAAGCGTGCCATTATCATTGGCGCGGGTCCCGCAGGTTTGACCGCCGCCTATGAACTCCTGACCCGAACCGACATAGTACCCGTAGTACTCGAGAAGTCTCCGCACCTGGGCGGCATTGCCCGGACCCACAATTACAAAGGCAACCGCATCGACATGGGCGGCCACCGCTTCTTCTCCAAGTCCGACCGCGTCATGCAATGGTGGCTCGATCGCATGCCTCTCGAACGAGCTGCGGCCGACTCACACAGGCTCGCGTACCAAGGTTCCCACCGTTTTCTGGAGGGTTCGGCGAACGGTCCCGATCCGGCCGCCGAAGACCGCGTCATGCTCCTGCGGAAGCGTAAATCCCGCATCTACTTTTTACGGCAATTCTTCGAGTATCCCATCCAGTTCAACGGCGATACACTCTCAAAACTCGGCCTTATCCGCGTGCTGCGCATCGGACTCAGTTATTTGAAAGCGCTGTTATTCCCGCCGCGGCGCATCGACAACCTGGAGCAGTTTTTCATAAGCCGTTTTGGCCGGGAACTGTATCTTACTTTTTTCAAGTCCTATACGGAGAAAGTTTGGGGCGTCCCTTGTGACCAGATTTCGGCGGAATGGGGCGCGCAGCGGATCAAAGGCCTCTCCATAATCCGCACATTGACCCACCTCCTGAAGCAGGCGTTTCGCTCTAAAGGCGACATCGCGCAGAAGAACATTGAGACGTCTCTGATCGACCAATTCCTCTATCCCAAATTCGGGCCAGGACAGATGTGGGAAATAACCGCTCGCCAGGTCCAGGAGATGGGCGGCGAGATCCTCATGGGATGGAACGTTGAGACAATCCGCGTCGAGGGAGGCCGCATTCGTTCGCTGACTGCACGGAATGGAACCGGCGAGCCTCGTAGCTTCGAAGGCGAATACTTTTTTTCCACCATGCCGATTCAGGAACTGGTACACGCTCTCGATACACGAGTTCCCGCCGGCGTTCTCGAGATCAGCGATGGTCTCATCTACCGCGATTTCATTACAGTCGGCTTGCTGCTGCGGAAGCTGAAAGTCCAGGAACAACTGATTGCCGACAACTGGATCTACATCCAGGAGCCGGAAGTCTTCGCCGGCCGATTGCAGATTTTCAACAACTGGAGCCCGTACCTCGTCGCCGACCCATCCAAGGTTTGGGTGGGAGTGGAGTATTTCTGCTATGAGACGGATGAACTTTGGCGCAAAACAGATCAGGAAATGGGCGACTTCGCGGCCACGGAGCTGGCCAGAATCGGCATCATCGACCAGGCGGACGTGATCGACTCGACGGTGCTGCGGATTCCCAAAACATATCCTGCATATTTCGGCACATACTCCCGCTTCGATGGCCTTCGCAAGTATCTGGACGGCTTTGAGAACCTTTTCCTGGTCGGCCGCAACGGCATGCACAAGTACAACAACCAGGACCATTCCATGTTGACGGCCATGACCGCCGTGGACAACATAGTCGCCGGGCGGCTGGATAAGTCCAACATCTGGGAAGTTAACACGGAAATGGAATATCACGAGACCAAGAAAGCCTCCGCGTGACTTCCGATTAAATTATTGAAAAAACAGTGATTGCTCTAGAGGCTTAGGCCTTTTGTACTTGGCGTGGAGTACGGTCCTAAGATTGGAACACGTACCCACATCCGTGGGTTCGGGTCGTAGTTCTAAGGTTTCGCAAGCTCCTCAAAAATCAGGTCCTGAGACGTTTTCCGCCACCCCACTAGGCTTAAACCCCGATTTTACGGACGGCTGGCGGATGTTAACTTTGCTACAGCGACAGGGACCTGTCGCGCACCACATAGAGGAGATAGAAGGAACAATGAAGAATCTGGTTTTGAAGCTGAGAATTTTGAAGGACACGCGCGGTCAGGACCTCATCGAGTACGCTTTGATGGCGGGTTTCGTGGCCGTTGCCGCCGGCGCAATCATGCCGGGCGTTGCGACTAGCATCAGCACGATCTTCTCGAAGATCGCGTCCGTGATGAGCAGCGCGGCCTCCCAAGGAAGCTAAGTTAGCCGTTCGCCGTCAGGGGAGCGGACGGGCCACCGCTCGACCCGCTTCCCCACGGCACGTTACCCTCCGTCTAGAGTCCCACCAAAATCTTCTTCCCGTAACCCACCCGCGTTTTTGCGCGCTCCACAAGGTTCTGCCGCAGCAGCAGGGCCTTCTAATCAGGCGCCCGCAGTCTTTAGCATTCTGTAATTGCCGTACGGCGCGCCAAGAGCCTCAATCGCCGTGATCATCAGGTCTGACGAAGGCGCGGCGTTCTCCCGCTGAGGCGCCTCTGCACCATGCAGGCTTAGTGCGATTGCGAGCCACGCCCGCGCGAGCGGCGATGCTGTCCCGCGCGCCATGCTTGCCGCGATTTCAAGGGACGGCGCCAGATCCTCGCGGCCCTGCAAACCGATGAGTGCGAGTGCCGTGGTTTCCGGATACGAGGGCAAGGCCACCCCCAAGGCGGCCGGGCTTCCGTAGTTCCATCCACCGTCCCTGCAACGGACATCCATCAGCTGCGCCTCGCCAAGCTGAATGCGTTCGCGCAGGTCATCGCTGGCGAACTTCGGCGAGGCTTTCTTAAGCGCGACCAGCGCTTCCGATGTCGGTTCCACCCAGGACGACGTGTTGGGCTTCCACGGCCATGCTTTAAGGTCAAGACGGCGCTCCGCTTTGAGAAATCCCAGTCGCGCGGCAGCCCGGTTCACGAAGCTCGATTCAACGCCCCAAGAGTCGAGCAGCCACCGTACACCCTTTTGGAATGGATCGCTGAATTCGCCCCGGCCGATCGATACGGTGATGCACAACGCGGCGCCCCAACTGGCAACGTGAACTTCCTGAGAAGGCCGCCAGCTCCCGTCGGCCGATTGCCACGATTTGAGCAGCGCCCATGCACGGTCGGCTGCCGGCTCTCCATGAAGCGCCAGCGCGGCATAAGCGGTCGGCTCGAGCCAGGACTGCTTACCGGGAAAGTATCCCCAGCCGCCGTCGGGATTCTGGGCACGCCGCAGAGCATCCAGGCGTACGCCAAGGTATGATTCTCCCACGAGCGAGTTATCGGCGATTTCTTACGGCATCTTTAGGTTAATGCCCAACC
>QHXU01000075.1:21530-33777 GCA_003223065.1 Acidobacteriota bacterium
CGTCCCCAACTCAAGCGAATTCGCAACCCAACCGATGACGATCTCGCTCTGGTCGTGCTTGCCTGCGGTGGGCCAGATTCTTTCCAGGCACTCCCGGTCGCTGGGGAAGTGAATTGGTGTGCGGATCGCGGCGGGCGTGGAGGCGGTCAGCGAATTGATGCGCGTCGGCGTCCAGTCAATTGCCGCCAGCAGGCGGTCGTGGACCACGTCCGCCATCCCCAAGCCGACTCCGTTACCATAGGTGTGATTGCTCAGTCCGCGAATGAAGATGCGGTCGATTTTGGGCGCGTTACCCCAGGGGTTGTACTCGCCGTTGACGCCTCGATTGACGACCTTGGTGTCCATCCCGGCGCCCGAATAGTTCTTGCCGATCTCATCGACGATCAGAATATTCAGAGCGGCAACCGGAATCCGGCCCATCCAGGATTTCGCAAGCCCCAGCAGTTCTTCCTCTTTCTGCTCCATCTGCTCGACCGGCACGGCCGAGAGCTGCGCCGTGTTGTGATTCGCGTCCTCGATGATCGCCAGACCCCCGAGAATCTTTCCACTTTTGAGCACCTGGCGGCTGACGGTTCGGATCACGTGCTCAAGCCCAAGACGGTAGGCGTAGGTATGATAACGTTGCGCGCCGGCGAACTTGCCGAGACCGATGGCCATCATCTTGAAGAGCCCGCTTTCGATCTTGCCCGCGAAGTCGGTGTGCCACTTGACGCGCCCAATCAGGAAAACGCCATCGGAGCCGTACGCGTTCTTGTCCATGAAGGCCTCGATGCCATCCGGCGTGTGCCCCAGGGGCACCACTTCGAGCGAGCTCACCACCGGGCAACCCATCGTCCCTTCGTGGATGCCGAAGTGCGCGAGCACATCGGCCTGGCCTTCCGCCGTGGCCGCCCCGTGGCTGCCCATTGCGGGGAAGAGAAACGGCTTGAAGCCGCGTGATTTCCAGAAATCGACCGCCGAGCGGACGACGATCGCAATATTGGCGATGCCGCGGCTGCCGACGCCGATCGCGATCCGTGCGCCGGGCTTGAGACGCGCGCCAAACCCGGACGCAGCGAGCTCGCTCTTCACAACGCCCGGAATGTCGGTCAGGCGCCGATCGGGAAAATGCTGGCGGACAGTGAGCATTTTAGGGAAGCTCATACCTAAGAGAATACAGGAGTCAGGAGGCGGGAGAGAGCAGGCGGCGCAGCTCGATGAAGCGCGGATAGACCAACGACCCGAAAAGTGGGTCGCCCGTGGATTCGGGCAGAGGCCACCGCGTGAGCAATTGCCGCGCCTCGTCCTTCCGGCCTGTCTCGTACAACGCCCACGCGTAGAACGTACGTAGCTGGCCGTCGGCCGCGGGCTGCGTGTGTTCGTAGGCCTGCTTCAGTTCCGGAACCGCCTCCACGAATTTCTTCTGGAGCAGAAGGGCGTATACGCCACTGGCGGACGTAGCGCCTCTCCACACGTTCAGCTGCCGGACGGCGACCTGCGCTTCGCTCGCGGGCGCGCTTTCGAGTTTTGCGGTCGCCTGTTCCCGCCGGCCCGTGGAATACAGCCAAACGGCCTCGCGCCACGCGAGCAACGGGTCGCGCAGGTTCCCGCGAAACTGAAGATACTGACGCATGAGGCCGTCGGCGCCGTTCAGATCGCCGCCGAGCCAGTGCGCGTACGCGGCCTTCAGCAAATCCGCGCCGGCCAGAAACGCGGCGTCGCGCTCATGCGCCTGGAGGAAATACTTTTCGGCATCCTTGAATCGGCCGTTCATGAAATGAGCTTCGCCCAGGGAATCGAGCGCGTTCGGTTCCTGCCCAGGCTGTTTTCTGTAATCTTCGAAGGCGCGCCGCGCAGGTTCGAGATTTCCGGCGAATGCTTCGGCGTAGCCGAGCGAGTTCATCGCAGGCGCATTGTCAGGCTCAAGGCGCAGGATGTTCCGGTACAAATCAGCGGCAGCCGCATAGCGCCGCGCGTTCGTCTCGAGCTCGGCCAGCGCGCCCATGAGTGAAGTGTCATGCGTCAAGCGCACCAGCGACGCCAGGGCGTTCTTTCGAGCCGGTTCGTCCTTGCGCAATCCGGCCGAGACGAACTCGATTTGCGCGCGATCGTACTCGGAGCGAAGCGCCGGCCGGTCGAGCGCCCGCGCCGCCACTTCGATCGCGCGCGGCACTTCGCCCGCCGCGGCAAGCGATTCCGTCCAGGCCAGCCAGGCTGTGCCGAAATCCGGGTCAAGCGCGGCCGCTCGTTCATAATCGGCCCGGCCCCATGCCGCAAGCGCATCAGGGTTCGACGTCGAAAACGCTCGCGCCGAAGGATCCAAGAGTTTAGCGGCGGCGCTCATTGCCGTGAGAAGGTTGCCGTCGAACTGACCGGCCGCCACCATCTTGTGACTGGCGGCATCCTCGACGGAAATCTCGAAACGGAGGTTCGCGCTGCTGCCCGAGAAGTAGCCGTGCAGGAATCGAGTGGCTTGCGCGAGGTACGCGTCGCGAACGGTCTCGGCGCGGCGCGGCGCTATCTTTGTGACGCCCGTTAGTTCGTCCGCGATGATCGTGGGCGCAGCCGAGGCAACCCAATCGAGAGACGGATCGCCGGTGAGATTATCGAAGGAGAGAATGGCTATGCGCTCCAGGGGCTGCTGCGGCTGGCGGGAACAGGACGCGGCCAGTGCGGCGGCGATCAGGAGACGCTTCCGGATCAGAGAACCTTCTGCTCCAGGGCCATGAGTTGCTTGAATTCGGGATTGTCACGCAGGCCGGCGAATTCAGGATCCTCTTTGAACTTCTGCCGTTCCTTGAAACCCTCTTCGAGCGCCTTCCGGATATAGAGCAACGCCCGATCGGTCATGCCTGCCTTAGCATAGGTCTTGGCCAGATAGTAGTGGAACTTGGCGCGCTCCTCGACGCTGCGCTCCTGGAGCAGTACGCCTTGCGTGCTGCGATGCTCGAACACCTCGGGGTCCAGCTCGAGAGCCTTCTGATACGACGCAAAGGCCAGATCGTAGTTTTTGCGCGCGAAATAGGCTGTGCCGAGATTGCTCAAAATCGAAGCGGAATCCGGCGTGAGGCGGAGCGCTTTCTTGTAGGCGCTGATGGCGCGCCGGTACGATTTTCTAGCGTAATAGATCGTTCCCAGGTTATTAATGGCCTCAGCATACTGAGGATTCAGCTTGATGGAGCGCTCGTAATATTTTTTGGCTGTCTCCAGGTCGAGCAACTGATGATAGGCGATGCCGGTTTTGTTGGCCATCACGGCGGAGTTCAGCGCTTCCGGCTTATAGACGTCGATTGCCTCCCGATACATCTTGCGGGCCATCAGTATATCGCCACGCATCTCCGGTGTAAGTGTCTTGGGTGTATCCGCAGTGGGCTTGGAATCGGAAGGCGCGCCGGGCCGGAAGCCGTTGGCAGCCTGCGGCGGCGGATTCTGAAACGCGAGAGCCGTTAGGACGAGGAGGAAGGAACTGGAAACCATGGCGCCTCCTTGGAAACCTTGCTCTCTACTTTACCACCAGGACGGGAAAACCGTATCTGGAGAATCCTGAGCCAGGCTCACGCCCTACTTGAAAATATCTCGAATGCGGCCGAAGAAACCCTTGTGCTTCTTTTTCTCAGGTTGCGCCGGCTCAGCAGGTGTCACCGGAATGCTGCGCACCGCCTTGTGATCCGTCGCTGGCATGCCCGCCACTACAGGCGGGCTTTCGGTGATCTGGGATGGAGGCGCGGCGGGCCTGGTTGGCTCCCAACCGGCGATTTGCGTGCGGCCCGCTCCGTGGAGCCGGCAGACTTCCACCGGCTGCGTTCCGGCGATGAAAACCTCGCTTCGTACCTTGGGGCAACTCGCCGTGGCGAGCTGGCCGGTTTCGGCGTCGATTTCAGCTGTAACGATTCCTTCCGGCGGCTCGATTTCGTGGACGTTGCGGTACTCGCGGTGCTGGTGCGCGCGCTTCATGAAGTCGGCCCAGATGGGAAGCGCGCTACGCGCACCCTCCAACTTGAAGTCGCGGTTGTCGTCGAACCCCACCCACACCACGCAGATAAGCTTCGACGTGAATCCGGCGAACCAACCGTCGCGTGACGTTCCGGTTTTCCCCGCGGCGGGCAGAACGAAGCCGCGGCTGCGGACGCCCGCGCCCGTGCCCGAGCGCAGCACCTCCTCCATCATGTTTTCCACCAGGTAGGCGACGCGAGGATCGATGGCGGGTTTCGGGTCCGGCCTGGACTCGAAGATGATATTTCTTTTTTGATCGCGAATGCTCTTGATGAACGTGGTGTGTAGCAACTGGCCCGAGTTCACGAACACCGTGTACGCTCCCGCGATCTCGAGCGGTGTGACTTCATACGCGCCTAGCGCAATGGACGGCGTCGGTTTGATGTCGACGTTGAGCCCCGCGGCGCGCGCGGTTTCGGCGACCTTGTCAAAGCCGGTCATTTCCGCGACCTTTACGGCCGGCACGTTCAGAGAGTGGGCCAGCGCATACCGCAGCGTCACCGTGCCGTTGTATTCCTTTTTGTGATTCGCCGGCTCATACGGTTTTTGATCGAACCAGAACGTGGTGGGCTCGTCAACAACCGTGGTGGCAGGTGTGATCATCGGTCCACCGTTGGTGAGCACGGAGCTCAGCGCTGCCGTGTAGACGAACGGCTTAAACGATGATCCCCTGGCTTACGCCGTAGCTGCGCCCGCCTACCAAGGCCTTCACTTCGCCGGTCTGCGCATCCAGACAGACCAGGGCCACCTGCGCCAGCGGCAGCTCATCGGTGCCGTACTTCTTTGAACGGCGCTTCCACTGCTGGTCGGTTTCGACGATGCCGTCGCGCACCGCCGCCACCGCATCGCGCTGCAGGTTCATATCGAGCGTCGTGAAGACGCGATATGAAGTGGTTTGGAAATCGTGATCCTGGAAACGGTTCTGAAGTGTGTCGTTCACCAGGTCGACGAAATAGGGGGCGTCGCTCGATTCGGCCTCTTCACGCGTCACTTTGATAGGAGCGGCGATAGCGCTTTCGTACTCCTTGTCAGTAATAAAGCCATTCTGACGCATCGCCTTCAGGACGACATTGCGACGCTCTTTGGCGCGATCCGGATGCCGGAACGGGTTTCGCGCGAACGGCGATTGAATCATGCCGGCGAGCATAGCCGCTTCGGGCAGCGTCACCTGGCTCAGATCCTTGCCCAGGTAGACCTGGCTCGCTTCACCGAACCCCTGGATGCTGAAGCTGCCTTGGTGTCCCAGATAGATCGCGTTGGCGTAGTCCTCAAAAATCGTTTCCTTGGAGAGCTTCCGCTCCAGGTGCAGTGTGATGAGGGTCTCCGGGATCTTACGGCGCCACCCTCTTTCCGGGCCAAGCCACAGAGTACGGGCGAGTTGCTGCGTTAGTGTGGACGCGCCCTGGTGGCTTCGCCTCTCCTTCACATCGACGAAAATAGCGCGGAGGATGCCGAACGGATCGAAGCCGGCGTGTTGAAAGAAATGCTTGTCCTCCGCGGCGAGCACCGCGTTGACCATGACCTTGGGGATATCGTTGAAATGAACGATGCGCCGTTTCTCGCGGCTGCGGTCGAAGAGATTGGTCATCAGTTCGGGTTCGAGGGGGTATTGAGTACGCTCGGTGGAGTCCCGCAGCGAGATAATTTGTGTGATTTCCCCGCCACGGATCTTGAGGACCGCGCCTTCCGGGTCGTAAGCGTCGGGACCCGGGTTGATTTCAATCGCGTCCGGACGCACGCGGTACCAGCCGACCCGGTTCGTGCTCGACTCGGAATACCCGCAGCGCCGCAGGTACGCGGCAATCTCCTCCGGGCGCGCTTCTTCACCGAGCATCACCGGACGTGGCGCTGCGTAAAGCAGCGAAGTGTTGGCGAAGGGGCCCGCCCGCAGCTTCTCCTCGATGATCCGCGCGTATTTCACGTAGTAATACGTGAACACAGCGACGAAAGCGGTCACCACAAAGGTGAACGTCAGCAAGAAAGCTCTTCCCCAGGGATTGAGGACAAAACGGACGAGCAGAGCCCTCCGGGGGATTTGTACCTTAACGGCCACAGTATGCGCTCATCACTTTTTAGTTTCTTCCAACGATAACAACTCTTTCCACATGTCCTCGTGCGGCTGCCAGGCCGGGCCCTGGTGACCTGTGATTTGGAGATCCGCTACGTTGAGCGTTCCGTGGCCATAAAGGCAGATATATTCGGTGTGGGGCGCGCCAAACAGAACGTGCGTCCACGAACCCCTCTGAATCGGCATTCGCAAGCGGCGGAGGCAGGTACGGCAGCGGTACCGCTGGTCCCATATGATAGCCCAGACCAATCCGACGCCGAACAGTGTGTAGATGAGGTTCACGAAGGTGTAGGCGAGATAGTTCCAGATCAGCAAGGACATGAACGGACCTGGCGCCGGAAAAATACCGGCGATGGCCCACCGAAGACCGAAAAGCAGTCCTCCGGCGGCAGCCAGCTTCGCCACCAGGTAAGCCCAGTACTTCATAGACAGTTGGACACCTGCACTCTCCTCCCGGTTCCGGTCCTTCTCTCAGTGTGGCACATCCGGCGGCGGACCGGGTTCTCACTACTAAGTACGCAGCATCGGCCAAATGGTTCCGATGGTTTGTTGCGCCCTGCGGGCGTGCCACTTCGTCCATTAGCTGACAAATGAACCAAATGTAATAGCTGCGTTGAGTCCAAAGGGAGCGTTATTCCTAATAAATATTCGTGGCGGATGAAGGTTTCTCAATATACCGAATAAGCCGGGCGATTGCGCTTAATATGCTGATCTTTCACATTTTATCGAAATCGATCGGAGTCATCGCCAGCAGGATATCGGGTCAAAAAAGCAGGATTACAGCCGAATCACTACGCAGCGAAAGCGATTCTGCATCCGGACTTCTCCCGAAGCCGTCATGAAAGGCCGAAGCGCTTCGCGGATTGTCGCTTCTACCTTCTCCCGCCCGAAAATCTCCGCGACGCGTTGAGACGGGCCCGCGGACATCTGACCGCGCAGCGCGATGTCCAGAGTCGGATAGACTGAGGCTGTCTCGACTTCGATCGTTTCAGCCGGGAGAGTGGGGAACAGCGCCTCGACTTCGCCCGGCCCGGACAGCGCGAAAACACCGCGCCCTTTCGGAGGCGTCTCGAACAGCCGAAGTACGGCGTCAAAGATCTGCCGCTGCTCGCATTGATCGATCGACCAGACTACCACCACAATGCGGGCGGCGGGCGCGGTGACGCGAACGAGATCCTGCGCGGCGCGCAAAGGGTCCCGTGTGAACTGCATGCAGTTGATCGCCAGGACCACGTCGAACGCCCGATCCGGGAAGGGAAGATTCTCCAGCTCGCCGAGCCGCAGATCGGCGTCGGGAAGCCGTTCCCGCGCGATCGCCAGAAGCGGTTCCGAGGCGTCGCATCCGCTGACGATGGCGCCGCGCTCGCGGGCCGCGACTGAGGCTCCGCCTGCTCCGCATCCGGCATCGAGGAGCCGCGTGCCGCTTCCTACTCCGGCCGCGTCGAGCGCCGCACGCCAAAGCAGCGGAGCAGTGCGCTCCTGGATCTCGGTCCAGTCCCGAGCCTCAGCTCCCCAAAGGGCGCCCTGTTTGCGCGCGGTCTCGCTCAAAGGCATAAGAAATGATCAGCGCCACGGTAATCACGACCAGGCAGCCGATGACGTTATACCAGAGAAAAGCAACAGACGTGAATGCCGCGGTGCAGAAAATCGCCGCCTCGCCGGCGAGCACCCCAAAAAAGGCGCCGTTCGAACCGACGCTCTTCAGGAAGAACGCCAGAATGAAGACGCCCAGCAGGCCGCCGTAAAACAGCGAACCGACTTGGTTCACCGCCTCGATCAACGCGCCGAAGCCACGCGCGAAGATGCTGGCGAACGCGATTGCATACGCTCCCCAAAAGACCGTAGCGAAGCGGGACGCCCGCAGATAGTGGCGATCGGAAGCGGCGGGCTGGAAATGCCGCCGGTAGATGTCGATCACACTCACCGTGGCGAGCGAATTGATCTCGCCCGAGATCGCCGACATCGCCGCGGTAAAGATGACTCCAATTACAAGTCCAACTACGCCGGTGGGAAGATAATGCGTCACGAAGGATAGAAAGATGTAATTGGTATCGTTTTCCTTCGCGAGCTTGAGCGCCTCGCGATGAGCGGAGTCGAGGTCCTTCTGGGCGGAGTGAAATTCGGCGATGGCCGCCTGGCGCGACATGCCGTCGCCGGCGTCCTTAAGATGCCGCGCCGCCGCCTGCCGCTGGTCGAACGCCTGATTGAATTTTGCTTGAATCGCGGGGTAATCGGGGCTCTGCTCGACTCGATTCATCTCCACGGGATGAAACAGCAAGGGGGGCCGTTCGAACAAGAAAAAAACGAAAATGATCGCGCCGATGAAGAGAATGAAAAACTGAACCGGGACTTTGGCTGTGGCATTGAACAGAAGGCTCAGGCGGCTCTGGCCAATGGAGCGGCCGGTCAAATAGCGCTGCACCTGGCTCTGGTCGCAGCCGAAGTAAGCCAACATCAAAAACATTCCGCCGATCAGACCACTCCAGAGGTTGTACCGGTTGTTCCAGTCGAAGTGGAGGTCAACGGCGTTGAGCCTTCCCGCCGCCCCCGCCAGGCGCACGGCATCGAGGAAGGATACATCCGGCGGCAGCAGCCGGACCGCGATGATCAGGGACAGTATCAGGGCTCCCATGATCACCGCCATCTGCTGGACGTCCGCCCAGGTGACGGCCTTGATACCGCCCGAGGCGGTGTAAAGAATGACCAGCCCGCCCATAATCAGCAGGGTGACTTGGAAAGGCCAGCCGAGAATCACCGACAGCACGATCGCAGGGGCCGAAAGCGCCACACCCGACCCGAGCCCGCGTTGGATCAGGAACACCGCGGTCACCAGGGCTCGGGTCTTGGCATCAAAGCGTTTCTCCAGGTACTCGTAGGCGGTGTAGACATTAGCGCGATGAAAGATCGGCACGGCGGTGGCCGAAAGGATCACCATCGCCAGCGGCAGCCCAAAATAAAACTGCACGAAGCGCATCCCATCGATATAGGATTGGCCGGTGGTGGAGATAAAGGTGATCGCGCTGGCTTGGGTGGCCATGATCGAAAGCCCCATGGCGTACCAGGGCATCGTTTTTCCTGCCAGCAGGAACTGATTGACGGTGTTCGATCCTCGGCCGCGCCACAGGCCGTAACAAACCAGAAAGATCAGCCAGCCGGTCAGAACCACCCAGTCGAGCGGTTTCATGGAGCGAAGTGCGCTGTGAACAGGTAGAACAGCGTAATCAGTGCGGCGAGATAGCAGACCACAAACAGGTAGACACGCGGCCACGAGCCAAGCACCGGAGGAGGTTCATCAAGGATCTGCCTCTGCTCGTCGTTCACGGCGGAATGCCTTTCCATCGACCGCGTTGACACATCATTGGACCTTCGCAGCGCTCATCATGTTCGCGAACATGCGGTACGCGCCGGGCACTCCGGCGGGCAACTGCCGGAACCAGGAGTACGCCGAGAAAATATACACTCCCTTTCCATACCGCGTGTACAGCATCCCGCCCTGCAGCGGCTGCTCGCCGGGATCATGCGATTCGAGCACGCTTTGATATCTCGGGTCCCATTCGGAGGCGAAGTAAAGCCCTCGCTCCTGCACCCATCCATCGAAATCGCGGGCGGTGATTTCATTCGGTGCGCGAAGCAAGGGATTCTGCGGATTCGGGAACTTCACCGGCGCGTCCTCGACTGTAACTCGAGCCCGGCTGATCTTGATGGGATACGGTCCGATGTGCTCCAGCAATTTCGGATCGCCACCGAAGAAGCCGCCTTCGAGCACGTTGTACTGAACGATCATCGTGCCGCCGTTCTGGACATAATCAAACAGGCGCTGGTAATTGGAGCGGAGCTCGGCGCGTGTATTCCAAGCCCGGACTCCGGTGATTATGGCGTCGAAATGCGAGAAATCGCCGCGCACCAGGTCCTCAGCCGAAAGCAGCGCGACGTCGATGCCCAACTGCCGCAACGCGGCGGGCACGTCATCGCCAGGCCCGGTCACGTAGCCGATTCTCCTCGCGAGCGTCCGGACATCGGACCGCACTACGGCCGTTTCGGCAGGCGGGAACAACGTTTGGGTGGGGATATGCGAATAGCGGATCACTTCGGTCCCGCAGGAAATCTGATGATCGCCGGCGCTTGCGATGGCACGAAGCTCGCCGCGCGCATCCGCCGAAGGAGGGGTCACATCGAAGACAGCAGTTGACTGCTCGCCGGCCGCGGCTAGTTCGAAATGACGCGACGCCGGCTCGACGCGCCATCCCGGCGGCGTCTCCAGTCGCACATCGCCTGAGACGTTGGCCACGTTTGCCGTTACCGGCACTTCGATGGTGCGCGGCTTGGTATCGGGAAATATCAGCGCTTGTTTCTCGATCTCCAGCCCGACGGGCGGGACCACGGCCAGGGGACGGATCTGCTCGCCATAGACGCGGTCGATATACCGATGCTGCACGGGGCGCACGATTTCAATCCCCGTTCCCGCGACCTTCAGGTGGAAATGCGCCTGGAGCACGGGCGGGTTTTCAGGAAGACCGATGTCGCGCGGATCGGGGACCGAATAGAGGCTGCCATCCTTGGGCTGCGCAAGCCAGTAGGGCTGCGAATAAGGCTGCTGCTCGGAGAACTGTACACCGTGCGAATTCTGACTAGGCTGGTTGCGGATGAGAACGGCGGGCGCGATGGGACGGGCATCCGCGATGGGACCAGCGCCGGTGAGATCCACACCCAGAAGCGTCACTTGAACGGGCTCACGGACCAGCGCGGTGATCGCGATCTTCACACTGCCGCCCGGCGTCACCGCGTACTTGTCGGCCGATGCATCGAGCCACAGACCGGCACACAGGGCGATGGTTTCGTCCAGGTCCGCGAGTTTGCGCGCTGCCTCCGGATCCTTGATCGCGGCTATCAGAGATCGCGCCTGCGTAAGCTGGGGAAGAATCCCATCCGGATGCAGCGGCGCGAAAGATGCGCGCGCCTTGTTGAGCGATTCGGCGACGGCGGCTCCGCCGGGCAAGCGGTTCCATGACGTGTCGATGCCGTCGAAAACATCGTTGACAGCCTTATCGCCGCCAATCGTCACGAGGTAGTTCTTGAATGAGCCCTTCCGTTCGGCTGATCCCATGCCCTGGCTGCGATGCTGGCTTCGGCTCATGCCGGCGATCTCTTCATAGGAGTAGCCGAGTTCTGGATCGTACTCGCCAACATCGACGGTCAGGCGTCCGGCAAGGCGCGACACTTCGCGCTCCTGCTCGGGCGTGAAGGCTAACGCGTTGTACAGCAGACGTTTAGCTTGCCAGGGCTTGGTCCACTGCAATTGGTCCGGGAACCTGGAGGGATCGGCCGCCGCGGCAAAAGCTTCTTTACCGAGGATCGCTGATACCTGGTGCTGCCCGTGGCCATCGCGCGGCGTGCCGGAGAATCGCAATACGATCAAGTCCGGACGAAATCGCCGGATATTCCAGACCATATCTCCTAGTACTTTTTCGCGCGGCCACTTGGTTAATGTTTCCTCAGCCGTCTTCGAGAAGCCAAAATCGATTGCGCGGGTGAAAAATTGTTCACCTCCGTCGATGCGCCGGGCTGCCAGCAATTCCTGGGTGCGGATGATTCCCAGCTCATCGCCCTGTTCGGGGCCAATCAGGTTCTGGCCGCCCTCGCCCCGCGTAAGAGCGAGATAAGCGGTCCGGACATGTCGGCCACGCGCGAAATAGGCCAGCAGAGCCGTGTTTTCGTCGTCAGGATGGGCTGCGATCATCATCACGCTGCCCAGGGTCACTAGCCGGTCGAGGTCCTGGCGAATTTCCGTCTCGCCGGCGAGGTTTTTTTGGGCATGTAGGGCGCTAACTGAGACCGCCCACAAAAAAACAGAGAAAAACATGGACCGGAAAACCTGTTTTAGCGTCGATAATGGTAGAGGAGGCCGACAGCAAGCAGGAGGTCTCACGTCGTCTGAAACCTCTATCTTAGCAGCCGGCGCTCCGGGGGCAATATGGCCGACGGAATGGGGAACTGGTGGGCAGGCGCTCGGCGTTGGATTCGATCGAGCTCTTTTAATCTGCCCCGTGACACGCGGATCGGACTGGCACTTGGTGGGGGATTCGCCAGAGGGATCGCGCATGTCGGGGTATTACGGGTTTTCGAGCAGGCTCGGATCCCAATTCACTATATTTCTGGTGTAAGCTCGGGCTCGATTGTGGCCGCGGCGTTCGCCTCGGGCTGCTCGAG
>QHXU01000075.1:33784-35385 GCA_003223065.1 Acidobacteriota bacterium
GCGACGAGATCGAAAGCGCGGCGCGCTCGATGCGCTTCTCCGACGTGGCGCGCTGGACCATCAGCAAGCACGGCCTGATGGGTTCCGATCCGATGATCCGCTTCCTGGGGCGAATCCTGAAGGTTTACGAGTTCGAGAAAATGAAGATTCCGCTGGCCGTGGTGGCGAGCGATCTCAGCGCAGGGGCGCCCGCTGTCTTCCGGGACAAAGGCGATGTCGTGCTGGCCATCCGCGCCAGTTGCGCCTATCCTGGTCTGTTCCAGCCGGTCCGCTATATGAACCACTGCATGGTGGACGGCATGATCACGATGGACGTTCCAGCCGCGCCGCTTCGCCGCATGGGAGCGACACACGTGGTGAGCGTCTCATTGCCCGCGCCCAACGAGACGGTAGACCCGCAGAACATGCTCAGCGTCGTGACTCGATGCTTCCAGATCATGACCGCGCGGACGGAATCGCAATGGCGGCGGCATTCGAACCTGGTGATCTCGCCGGAGGTAAAAGATGTCGGCTGGAATTCGTTCGAGAGCGCCCAGCAGTTGGTGGCCGCAGGCGAGCGCGCCGCTCGGGCGGTGCTGCCGCAGATTCTCCGGTGGTTCCCGCAACCGGCGCCGGAGGGCGGGGAAGCGATTGTGGCTGCGTAGCGAGCCCACCAGAGACAAGCTAAAACATTCCGATCAGGCGGCAGCAGGCTGTGGGAGGGACGACAGGACAACCAGGATGTTCAGTCAGGGTGCAAACTTCTGCGCCGGCGCGGTAGAACGAGCAACCACTGGCGAGAACCTCATCGAGCACCCGCGCGCGTTTTGGGGAAATCGACTGGACCCGGTCATACATGCAGCATGAAGTGCATAGGAAGTTGCGGCGCTCGCCGGCCGGCATTTCCTTGATTCTCGCGCGGAGTTCCTGCGCCGAACCTCCGGCCATCAGCGAGTCAAAAGCAACGCGAGACGATGAACGGCCTTGCATGACGATTAGTTCTCCGCCCACTCGCGCTCCAGCATGCGCGAGTACTCACCCGAGGCGTAGATATCGAAAGTGAAACCGTAGCCCGAAATGTCGGCGTAGAGGAGCTGGTTCTGCCGGCAGAGAAACATCTGATCGGCGTAACGATAGTAATTCCGAATGAACTCGTTGGAGAACGTCCCGGGCTCCGGCATGTTAGCGAGCATCGTGTTCAAGCCCAGCGCTCGCGTGAATATCGATTTGTAATCGGCCACACCCCATTTCCGCAGCTTGGCCTGCACCGCGGTCGGGGTATTGTGGATCAGGTAGGCGGCGAAACTTTGATATCGGATCTGCGGATTCTGAAATTCCGAATGCCGTGCGACGTACTCTAGACACTGGTCGATCCACCGCACCAGGTCTCTGCCCACGTAGAACAACATCCGTATCTCGCAATAACGACCGTCGATTAGCGCCTGATCCAGTTCCTCCGTGGTGCGCTCGCCGGCCGGCAGAAGGCCCTGGAGCATAAGGCTGGCACGCGAGCTTGCGACCAGCTTATCCGGGCCTGCTGCGTCGGCGAAGGGATGAAGAATCAACGGCGGCAGTTTCACAGTTTTTGCGACGGTCATGCTTTCCTGCTCGCAAGAAGTATG
>QHXU01000516.1:0-411 GCA_003223065.1 Acidobacteriota bacterium
GGCGGCCGCTGAAGGATCGAGAACCTGGCCGCGCAAGCTGCCAGCCGGTTGCGCAAGAAGTGCCGCGGAAACCATCAGCGCCAGAAAAAGCAAGAAAACAACCCGGGTTGAACAAATCATTCCAGTTTCTTTCTTCAGAATTGACAACGAACCGGCTACGGGATGCCTCCCTCACCGCCCATATCGAGGCTCCAGCCGCCGAGCGACATATCAGAACGGCCGGGACGCCGCAGAATGGGCTCCACGCCGGCCAGAAGCGTGATGGCTGTCATCTGGCCCGCGGTCGCTCCCAAGGTGCTCGAAACCACGATCGGCTCTCCGGCCTTGAGATCCGCCAGCGTAATGTTCGGGCTCCGATCAATAATCTGTTGAATATCCATGCCGCCTGGCCGCATTCCTCCGGGACCGCCG
>QHXU01000516.1:417-2348 GCA_003223065.1 Acidobacteriota bacterium
GCCCGCCGGACGCGGGCCTTCCGGCTGACCGCCGCGCCCGCCCTCGGCGCCGCCATGAACCCGCATTGCAATCATCTGCGCCACCTGCGGATTCAGTCTTCGGAGATTAGAGTCCGGGTTGATTTTCACCACCACCGGCTTCTTAGTATCCAGATCATTAATGCGCATCTGGTTTTGCTGTGCATCGACGGAAACGACAAGTCCGGCGATTGTACGAAACGTGCCGGAGACGATTTCCTCCGCCGTCATCTTCGAGCCGTCCTCGCTTTTCTCGCCACGCGCGCGGACCTGGTCACCGGTCTTGATTTCGGCGAGCGTCGACAGCTTGGCATCGGCGAACTTCACCGAATCCGGCACGTATCGCCGCACGATGGCGTTCGGAGCGAGCGCGATCGTCATCGGCTTACCGCGCACTTTAAGGGTGATCTGGTCAGGCGCCACGGCGATGACCTCGCCCACTACGCCGCGCTTCTCCCAATCAGCGCGCTCCGCTGCCTGCTTTTTGGCAATGTCGGTCTGGGACATGACCACGATCAACGTAGCCGTCACCGATTTCTGATCCTCGGAAGACTTTCCACGCGCCATTACCCGGTCGCCGACGCCGATATCGGTGAGCGCAATGGAGGCCGCGTTCCGCAAGTCCTTTTCGCCCGGCGTCACACGCCGGAAGCTGGCCGTCGGCTGTAGCGTGATCGCGATTTCGCCGCCGCTATCCGCCTTGACGACCAGCTCTCTCGCTGCCGCATCAATTTTGGTCACGGCACCGTAAATGGTCCGCACGGCGGAGGGGTCCTGGCCGAGACCAACTCCTGCCAGCACACTCGCCACACAGACCAGACGCCCAATCTTACTGCTTCTCATATTGACCAGAACGACCCGGCCCACAAAAGGATTGCCCGGCGGGCTGAATCGTTTGTACGTGACTGTTAAGACCGGATTTGGCGGCCGGGGGTTACATCCGACGGGTGCCTTTCTGCAGGCGATGCTGTTGATTTATCGAGTCTTGGCTCTGCTGAGAGCGCGAAGGCCCATGGGTGGCAGATAGGTCCCCTTCGGCTCGCGCTTCCACCACGCGCCGGTCTTCCGCCGCTCCGGCCAATCGGTGAACTTATATTCGAACACCACCGCCCGTACGTACCGGGGCGGACGATCGGGGAACGGATTCTTTTCGAGCAGCCCGAGGACAGGCGGTGAACCTTCGAGGAGACGTGCGGCGAAGGCGACGAACCAAAGGTTCGCGCGATAATTGCTTAGCGCGGCAAACCACATCTGCCAATCGAGGCGCGGCTGGTGCGGCGCCACCCAGCGCGGGGCGACATAAAGGTCGCCCGGCTTGTAACGGAATTCGTAGGCCAGCCAGGTCTCGTCGTCGTTCGAGCCCTCTACGATGATCTCCGGACGGGATGTCGTCATAACCGCGAACAGCCCGTATGAGTTGACGATCTGAAATGGCGAAGCGATGCGGGCCAGGCTTCGAAGCGGCTCCGGCGCATCCCCGCTAAGAGATTGTGACATTCGGGTGATACCCAGTGTAAGGACGAGCGCGGCCAGAGCGCCCGCGACCGCGCGCTCGCCTCTTGCCGGGCGCTGGGGGGACATCGCCCTGCCCCACCGTACCTTCACAGCCAGCCACGCGAGCGCCCGGTCATCGAACAGAAATAGGCACAACGCCATCGTCAGGATGTTGAAGAAAGTGTAATTTCCCGTGATCAGGATCAACAGTTGCAATGCGAGCAAGCAAGCAGCCCCAAACATGCGTATCCGGCGTGGCATGAAGATCAGAAACGGCACGCCTATCTCTGTCACGAGCACGACCAGCGTCGAGGCGCGGTGAAACCACTGCGGAAGCTGCTCCATGTACCAGGCGAATACTGTCGGCAGGGGCTGCGTGTAATAGTGGAAGCCGAGCGCGGACAAGTTCCGCCAGCTCG
>QHXU01000516.1:2399-2880 GCA_003223065.1 Acidobacteriota bacterium
CCAGCGGTAGAGCCACACCACCACCTGCGAGCGGCCGAGAAAAATACCGAGAAACCCCGCCTCGAGCAGCAACGCGTCCCACTGGAACGAGAGGAAGTCCTGGCCTACATTACTGAGGGATAAATAGAGGACGAAAAGCAGCACAAGCGCGAGGCGCTCCACGAATCCTAAGAACAGAAGCACCGCCAGCGCGACGCCGGCGATCGAGACGCCGCGGAACATCCCATCGCTTGCGTTCATCCAGAAGACCGTCGGCATCGCCATGTAACGTGTAGGACCACTCAGGCTTTGCGCCACTGCGTTTAAGAAATCGCCCGCCGGCAATATGCCTCGCGAGCCGATAAGGCCGTCGACCTGCACGCCGAGGGACGCGAAGGCGATCGCGTACACGATCGCGAGCAGACGTAGAAAAAGCCATTGCGTCGAGGCGAACCGCGCAGGCTCGATCTGCGTGCCAAAGGTCAACCGCGTAACGTGATAA
>QHXU01000080.1:0-7596 GCA_003223065.1 Acidobacteriota bacterium
CCGAACGAGCGTCTGGTTGACCACGACGGCGAATGGAGCTCCCGCGCGGTCGCGCTCCGTGAGCACACGGCCGCGGATCGGGGGGATGTTCATTGCCGCGAAGTAGCCCGGCATCACCACAAGCACTTCAGTGACCGGCTCGGAGCCGTGTCCGGGAAATGGCTGGTCCGCCCGCCAAAAACCCGTACCGGGAATGACGCGCCCGAGCGGCAGGAAATGACTGGTGCCCGCAGCCTCAACACCCGGCACTGTGCGAACTTTCTCCAGCATCTGGTTGCAGAAATCGAGGAATTTCTGATCGGTATTGAACCTTCCGGCGGCGGCGATCTGCATCGAAAGCACGTGCGGCGCGTCGAAGCCCGGATTCACGTTTGCCAAGCGAGCGAAACTGCGGATCAACAGTCCGGCGCCGGTAAGCAACATCATCGAAAGCGCGACCTCGGCCACCACCAGCGCCCCGCGCGAGAAACTGCCGCCGGCGGCCACGCTGCGCGCGCCCTCCTTGAGCGACTCCTGGACATCGGTACGCGCGGCCTTGAACGCCGGCGCCAGACCGAACAGAATTCCCGTCGCCAGCGATACAGCGAGCGTGAAAAGGAAAACCGTTGCGTCAATGCGGATCGTCTTTAGGTTTACGTACGTGATCGTCCGGGGCAGGGCGGTTGTGAGCACATCGATCGCCCAGATGCCGGCCAGCAGCCCGAGCACCCCGCCCAGCGCCGCCAGCAACGTGCTTTCGACCAGCAACTGCCGCGCGATGCGCATTCCTCCCGCGCCGAGCGCTGCGCGGATCGCGATCTCGCGCCCTCGCCCCGCGGCACGCATCAGCATCAGGTTGGCGACGTTGGCGCAGGCGATCAGCAGAACCACGCCGACTGCGCCCAGCAACACCAGCAGCGGTGTTCGCACGTCGCCGACCACCTGCTCCCGCAGATCGACCACGGTGATCCCCCACTTGGTGTTGAAGTCGGGCCGCTCCCACTGGAGCTGGCTTGCGATGACGTTCATGTCGGCCTGGGCGCTGGAGATCGTTGCGCCGTCGCGGAGCCTAGCGACGGTCTGGAGGTAACGGCCGGTCTGCGCAGCGCGGGCGCGATCGATGGCCATCGGCCGCCACAGCTCGGATTTCGTGAACGGGAAACGGAAGCTCGCGGGCATCACGCCGACGACGGTTACACTCTGGCTGTTCACCCGGATTTGGCGGCCGATGATGTTGGGATCGGCGCCGTAGCGGCGGCGCCACAGCCCTTCGCTGAGGATAACGACGTTGTCTTTGCCACGCGTGTCCTCCTCCGGAGTAAACCAGCGTCCCGCGATAGGCTTCACCCCAAGAATCTGGAAGAAGTCGTCGGAAACGATCATTGCGTCCACTTGCTCCGGCTCGCCGTCGCCGGCGAGGCTCACTGGGAATGGCACCAGGGCTGCGATCCGCTCGAAAGAGTGGTTCCGCGCCTGCCATTCGAGAAAATTGACAGGGTTCGCGACGTTGGTTCTACTGGTCCGCGGGCTCTGCTCCCAGACCATCACCAGGCGGTCGGGATTCTCGAAGGGCATCTTCTGGAGCATCACGGCATTTACGACGCTGAAGATCGCCGTGTTGGCGCCGATGCCGAGCGCCAGCGCGAGCACCGCCATCAACGTGAAGCCGGGGCTCTTCAAGAGCATCCGGAAACCGTAGCGCAGGTCCTTGCGCATGGTACACCTCCGTCAAGCTGGGCTACCGGATGAGTGCAAATCAGTTTCCAGCATAGATCTCGTTGGATCTGTGCGGCTTAGCACGCGCGCAGGGCGTCAAATGTCCGCTTATGGGACACGGATTCCCATCCATGGGGCGGCCAGCCTTACTTCTTCGCCGGTTCAGGCCACTTCGCGATCTTCTTCTTGATCGCCTCTGCATTCTTCGCGTCGTGCGCCAATTCCAGGTACTTCGAATACGCCTCGCGCGCGCCAGAAAGGTCTTTCAGCTTCTCATCCGCCTCGCCGAGCCTGAGGAACGCTTCCGCGGAACCCGGGTCCCAGCGCGTCGCTTCGAGATACCGTTTCGCAGCCGCTCTGTAGTTGCCCTTTTTGAAGTAGAAATTGCCGGCAGTGATGTTCCGGGAGGACTCCAGGGGATTGAGCGTGTACTCCTTCGGCAAGAGCGACTCGTCCTCTTCGGGAGGCTCCACCTCCTTGGCGGGCGGCGGCGTTTGCTGCTTTTTCGGCGGTGGCGGTTGCTGCGCGGCCAGCACGAAACTCAACCAACAACTGACCAGAAAACCGCGTGCCACAATTAAAGTATAGAACTCGACCCCAATCTCCGCGAACGGGCGGCTGAGCTGCCATTATGCGCCGGAGTGTACTTGTACAAAGACTCTCACGGCGCGGTCCTCTATGTGGGGAAGGCGAAAAATCTGCGCAACCGCGTGCGCAGCTACTTCTCCGACGAGCGCCTGGCAGACGTCAAAACCGGATCACTGCTGGGCGAAGCGCGCCAGATCGACTTCATTGAGGTCGATAACGAAAAGGAAGCGCTCGCACTCGAAAACAACCTCATCAAGCAGTGGAAGCCGCGCTACAACATCCTGCTGCGGGACGATAAAACCTACCCCTACATCAAGCTCACCGCCGAACGCTACCCGCGGGTGTATGTCACGCGGCGCCTGCGCAAGGATGGATCCACCTACTTTGGGCCGTACTTCCCGGCCAACCTGGCGCATCGCCTTGTGCACTTTATTCATCGCCACTTCAAGGTCCCTTCGTGCAACGTCGATCTCACGCGCAAGCATACGCATCCATGCCTCGAATATCACATCCACCGTTGTCTGGGCCCGTGCGTTGAAGGACTTACCACGGACCAGCAATATGCGGAGGCAGTGCGATCGGTGCGCCTGTTCCTCGAAGGCCGGCACAAAGACCTGTCCCAGGAGTTGCACGCCCGTATGGAAGCGGCGAGCGCCGAAATGCGCTACGAGGAAGCCGCGGCGTTGCACGACCTGATGCAGACGGTCGAGGAGCTTGGCGAAAAGCAGAAAATGGCGGCCACGGAGGGCACCGACACCGACATTTTCGCCTACTATGCGGAGCCGCCCCTGGTAGCGGTGAATCTATTCCACCTGCGCGGGGGACGCATCGTCGACCGGCGCGAATTCTTCTGGGAAGATCAACCGGAGCTCGACGCGCAGGAGCTCTTCGCCTCGCTGCTCAAGCAGGTCTATCTCAACGACCCCTACGTTCCGGCGTTCATTCACGTGCCGGTGGAGTTCGAAGACCGCGAGCTGCTGGAGGAGTTTCTGTCGGAGCGGCGCGGCCGGAAAGTTGAAATTCATACGCCGCAACGCGGACAGAAGCGGGCCATGCTGGAGCTGGTAGAGTCCAATGCGCGCCACAGCTTCGAGCAACGCTTCCGGGTGTTGAAGCCCTCGTCCAGAGCCATTCAGGACGCGCTCCAGGACACGCTGGGGCTGGAAACGGCTCCACGCCGCATCGAGTGTTTCGATATCTCGCACATCCAGGGCACGGACACAGTCGCCAGCATGGTGGTTTGGGAAGACGGGCGGATGAAGAAGTCGGATTACCGCAAGTTCGTGATCCGGACTGTGGTTGGCAACGACGACTTCGCCTCGATGCGCGAGGTGATTGCCCGGCGCTATGGCCGCTTGAAGGAAGAGAACGCGCCCAGACCCGGGCTCGTGCTGGTAGACGGAGGACTGGGACAACTTCATGCGGCTGCGGCCGCGCTCGAGGAGCTGGGCACCACTGACCAGCCGCTAGCGTCGATCGCCAAGCGCGAGGAGTGGATTTACGTATACGGGCAAGAGGATGAGCCTATCGTGCTCGATAAGTTCTCGCCCGTGCTTCACCTGGTGCAGATGGTGCGCGATGAAGCGCATCGTTTCGCGGTGACGTTCCACCGCACACGCCGGAATGCCAGCCGCCTGCGCAGCGAGCTCGAAGCCGTGCCCGGTGTGGGAGAGAAGACGGTGGCGAAGCTGCTTCGGAATTTTGGAAGCCTGGAGCGGGTGCGACAGGCTTCGGGCGAAGAGCTCGCACGCGTGGCCGGCAGTGCCGCCGCGCGCCGGATTTGTGAATGGTTGGGACGCGAGACAGAGACCGCGACCCCAAGTTTAGAATAAAGCGCCGATATCCTTCGCGGTCACGCGCGCTTCGAGATGAATGAGACCGGCGTTGCCGCCCTGCGGGCTGAGGACCGCAAGCACCGCCTTGTTACCGGCCGAGTAAACGAAGAGCGCACCGTCATCGGCCTGAATCGAAACCTCGCCCAGCGTGCCGGCATTTATGCTGTCGCTGATGCGCCGGCCCAGATTCGAAGCCGCCGCCGCCATCGCCGCCACACGGCTCGGGTCCGCCCCATTCGACAACGAGTGCGCCACCGGCAACCCTTCATTGGATGCCAGCAACACGCCCTTCAATTCGGGAATTGCGTTTCGCAGAGCTTCGATGTGGCTCTTCAACTCTTCACTTTTTGCCATAGGGCCTCCTGATCGGTCTCCCGCGCTTTTTCCGGGCCTCGCTCCCACAGGGACGGAGTTGTTCCGCCGGCCAAGCGCGCTGCACCTTTTGCGCCAGAGCAATCAAGCTATCGACGGGTAAGCGAATAACTTTAGCATCCGGCATAGGCGAACCAACTAGGGCGGCTTACGGTTACAGCGCGGCCCATTTCCGAATGCGGCCCCGAAGAGCTCCCCGCAACGCCATGAGTTAGAGGCTCGCCGCGCGAAGGGCTAAGGTCTTCTCCCCAAGGGTCGATAAGGTTACCGCCTCAAAACCGGTGCATAAGTGCTTTACCGCATTAAAAGCCGTAAGAGTGCTCTTTAGCATTAGGTGACAAGTGACGATTAAACTCACATGCGGTGCCTGTATTGCGGAAAAGAGCCGGCACTCTTTAAGCGGTGGACAGCCGGGGAGTTCTGTTCCGACGCGCATCGTAAGCGTTATCAGGAAGAGTACAACCAACTTGCGCTCAGCCGCCTGATGCAGGCAAAGCCACCGACCGGCTCTGAGACGCCGGCTCATAAGAAGCCGCTAGAGTCGAAGAAATCGGAAGAGGCTCCGCCACCCGCCTGGCACCCTATGCCTACCGTTCCGCTGGAGGCGCCCGCCGCAATTTCGGTGTCAGAGCCAATGCTTCAGAGCTCTTTTGAACCGCCGCTCCAGCCCGAACAGGAGGTTGTCTCGGCGAAGGAATCCGTTCCGCCCGAACTTGCCGGTTTCTTAGTCCACCTTCCGATACCTGCGGCTGCCGGAGTAGCGGCCATCGCCGGTCCCGAAAGAGACCTGGTGCGCCACGCGACGCCCGTCCTTCCGGCTCTTGGCTTCGGCGACTCGGCCACGTTGATGACGGCGCCGAAACAAATCGCCCTCGAGCTGACCAACCGATGCCTGGATTACCGGGCCGGCCCGCATGCGAGACGGCTGGAAGTGCGCGAGTTCCTGCGCACCACTCCTCTGGTGGAGGTCGATTTGCGCGCTAGGACGCAAATCGATCTGGGGATTTCCGAAGATGCCCTGGAAATGCAGATGTTCCCTCACGCGCCGCAAACCGCTCCGGCGTTGTGGCATGAACCCCAGAAGGAGTTCCCGGCTATCCCGGCCGAACTGGGATCCCTGGCCCGGCTCGCATTCCCGGACGAAGGGTTCGAGGAGATCGAGGATCGCGTTCAGCAGGAGGAGGAACAAGCTCCCATCGCGGCTGCTCCCGTAATTGTGGCCGAGCCTCCTTGCGCGGCTCCGCCGATTCCGGAGTTGATCACGAAGCCTCTGCCCCTGACATTGCACGGGATCGCGGCCGGCAAGGGGAAGGCAGTGCAAGTGTTCTCCTCGGTGGTTCCGAGCGGGACCGATCCTCAAATTCCACGCTCGAACGCCCTGCCGCTGCGTCCTTTGATGACGTTCGGGCCACCGCCCGCAAAGCCAACACCGAGCCCAGCTAAACCCGCCAGTACACAGATACCGGCCCGTGTGATCCCTATCAAAACCGAAGCCGCCAGGCAGCCGCACGCGGCGCCAGAACCCGCGAAAGAAGCTCGCAAGCCCGAATCCAAGCCCGCGCCTGTTCAGGAAGCGCCCCAAAAGCCCGTACAGGCTCTCACCGACCAGAATCTCGGATTGCCGAAGTTATCGCTGCAATCCTCGGAAACGTTCTGGAGCAGGCTGCCCATCTTTGGAAAAATCGGACTCACGGCCGTGGCGGTGCTCGCGGTAGCCGGCGCGATCATGTATGCGATGAAGAACAGCAATGGGGCCGCCGCCTTCGGCACGGGCCCGGCTGTCGAGATTGGCCCGGCGCTCATCGCCGAGACTGGCTGGATTACGGACTGGGCCGGCGAGCAAGGCGCGCGCAGCGCGCGTCAGATTTCGATCTTGCGGCCTTCGACGACTCTCACGGATTACCGCGTTCAGTTCGAAGGACAAATCGAAACTAAGGCGATCGGTTGGGTGTTCCGCGCCATGAACCCGAAGAATTTCTATGTGGTCAAGCTGGAGATCGTAAAGCCGGGACTGAACCCCACCGTGGCCTTGATCCGCTTCCCGGTGATCAACGGCGAGGAGCAGCCGCATGCGCAGTTTCCGCTTCAGATGCCATTGCGCCTGGATACGATGTACAAGATTCGATTCGACGCGGTCGGTGACCATTTCACGACCTGGGTGCAGGACCAGAAGGTGGACGAGTGGACCGATGATCGAATCAAGACCGGAGGCGTCGGGCTCTACAGCGAGCGCGGAGAGACTTCCACTCTGAAGGGCGGCTTTAACGTGGTTCCGCTGGTGCTGAGGAGATAGAGATGCCGGAAAACAACGATCAACACGTCTTTTTTGTCGACGACGAACTGATTGAGAAATTGATGCGCGGCGACGCGGTCGACGCCCGCAAGAAAAAACGCCCCGCCTCTTCGGGCGCACTGGCAAACGCCGTCAAGCTCGCATCCAGCGGCCGCCTGAGCGATGCCGTGAAGGAACTGGAAAGCGCCGCTGAGCGTGGAGAGAACCCGCTGGAAATCTACGCGTGTCTGGGCCATCTCCGCTTTGAGCAGCAGAACTGGAGCGATGCCGCGCGTTGCTACGCGAAAGTCGCCGAGCTCGACCCGAAGCATCCGACGGCCCATCACAATCTTGGATTATGTCTTGAGCGGCAGGATAAATTCGAAGAAGCAGCGCGAGCGTTCGAGGCCGCCGTCAGAATCGACTCAAAGCGCTGGCAAGCCCAACTCGGCCGCGGCTTGTGCCTGCTGCAGCTTGGCAGACCGGACCAGGCGCTGGAGTGCTTTCAGGCGTCCCTCAAAGAGAATTCGAATCACGACCAGGCGCTGTTCGGCAAGGCCGTCGCGCTGCATAGGTTCGGGCGCCTGGAGGAGGCCGGAGAGATCTACCGGAAGTTGCTGCCCGGCAACACGAATTCGGCCGAGCTTCTAGTGAACCTGATAGCCATCTATACCGCGCGCAAGGAAGACTGTAGGGTAAAGGAATTCGCCGAACGGCTGCTCAAGATACGCCCGCAATCGCCGCACGCGCTGCAGGCACTCGCCTGCCTCGCATTGTGGCGCAACGATTACAGCGCTGCGGCGCAGCATGGCTCCCAGCTGGTCAAGGTTGCCG
>QHXU01000080.1:7716-8208 GCA_003223065.1 Acidobacteriota bacterium
GGCGCCCGACGCGCATACGAGCGTGCTCTCGCCTCCTCGCCGCAGCTACCCGGGGTCCTCTGGAACCTGGCGCTGCTGGCTGAGCGAGAGGGCAGTGTAGAGGAAGCCGAGAAGAGTTTCGCGAAACTGGTGGCCGCCAAGCCGGATTGGGAGGACGCCGCATTCCGCCTTGGATTCCTGCAGTTACAGCGTGGTGAATATGCCGGCGCCGTGGATAGTTTCGAGACCTGCCTGAAGAAGCGCAAGGATTGGGTGGAGGCGTTATTGAACCTTGGCCTAGCCTGCTGGAAATTCGAGGACCTGGACGCCGCTGCGGAGGCATTCGGCCGCGTCATGGCCCTGGATGCGAAAAACACGGACGCAATCCGAGCGTTGACCGCGATCGCGATCGAGCGCAAGGACCACAAGCAGGCTTGGGAAATGCATCAGAAGCTGGCCGCTCTCGGCGAACGGTCGGTCGAATTATCGTACAACCTTGGGCTGCTCTTGCAG
>QHXU01000080.1:8272-10094 GCA_003223065.1 Acidobacteriota bacterium
AGAAGCCTGATTTCTCAGAAGCGCTGCTGAATCTGGGCCACGCCCTAAAGGCCATCGGCAAAGAGGAAGAAGCCAGACAGGTCTGGAGCAAAGCGGTCACGGCTGACCCGGCGCTCGCGGACAAATATTTCCACTAACCTCGATCCTCGGTCATTCCTGCTCTGAAAGTCGCGGAACGGTTTAATCGTCCGCCCAAAGCCTTTGTTGCTGGCGATCTTCTCTCAACGAATCCCCGGGATTCAACGTATCTACTTATGAAGTGGCTACTGAGGAGCTTACGCTGGCGATTCTACCCCGCAGAGTGGCGAACGAGGCCAGCGAATTTGAGCGGATCATGGCCGCCCACGAACGATTGGTTCTCGGCACAGCCTACCGTCTGCTCGGTCGAATGGAAGATGCCCAAGACGCGGCGCAGGAAGTCTTTCTGCGTCTGTTCAAGAATCTTGGCCGGGTCGGGGACGACCCGAAGCCGTGGCTGTACCGGGTGACGGTCAACCTCTGCAATGATTACTACCGGCGGCGGACGCTCGTGGCCGAACCGGACGAAAGGCGCGCCGATCCAGCGCCGGATCCTTTGAGCCTGCTCACGATGGATGAGCGCAAGCGCCTCTTGATGGAAGGCCTGCAGACATTGGCCCGGCGCGAGCGCGCCGCCGTGGTTTTGCGGGACGTGGAGGGACTGTCCACGCGTCAGGTGGCGGAAATTCTGGGCGTGGAGGAGGTAACGGTTCGAAGCCAGGTCTCGGTAGCCAGAGTCAAGTTGGCCAAGTATGTGGCGAATTACAGGAAGGTGCGTCGATGACTTGTCAGGAATGTGAGCTGGCGCTGGCGCGGGAAGAATCCAGCGGGGATGTGAACGAGCACCTGTCGGCGTGCGCGGCATGCCGTGAGCAGGCGGAGGAGATGCAAGCAAACTCCCAGGCGCTGCGGGCATTCGCTACCGATGAGCTGCCGAGCGTGCGCGCGGGCGTAATGGCGGAGATTCACGCAGCAAGGCGGATGCGTTGGGATTGGGCACTCGCCGCCGCGGCGATTCTGGTGGTGGTGTTTGCAGCGTCACGCATGTGGCGCATCTGGAATACGCCGGTTCCAGAGCTGCCGCCTGTGCGCATCGCCGTCGCGCCGCCGGAAGTTCCGATTCCCGTGGAGAAGACCCGCCCGCGGAGGCAGGCTCCGGTGCAACACGCCGAGCCGCTCATGGTGAAAATGTTGACGTCCGATCCGGACGTGGTGATTTACTGGCTTATCGAGACAAAGGAAGGCACTGAATGAGAATGAGACGACTATTGTGGACGTTGATTGGCGCGGCGGCGCTCGTATGCGCGCAGGAGAAAAAAGAGCCCCAGCGTGAAAAGATCTCGCAGAAATTCATTGAGGTGAAGTACGCCGACGCGAACCGCATCGCGAGCCTGATCCAGACCCCCGGCGTATCCATCCGTTCGGACGACTCTATGCATGCGATCATCGTGCTGGGCACATCGGAGACCGTGGCAGCGCTCGAGGAGATGGTGAAAAAGCTGGACGTGGCGCCGCCCAACGTCGAATTGACGGTATACCTGGTTTCGGGTTCCTCGCAGGGCGCGGCAGACGAGTTGCCGCAGGACCTTGCTTCCGCGGCAAAGCAGTTGCACGGCCTGTTTCAGTACAAGCGCTACCGGATGCTCGAGTCTTTCGTGCTGCGTGGCCGCGACGGCCGTGAGGGGAACACGAGCGGCATCCTCCCGGGAAGCAGTTCAGCATACGATTTTCGATACCGCTCGGCAACCGTATCCGGCGGAACGCCTCGAGTCGTGCACATCAACGGCATGGGGTTGCTCGTGAG
>QHXU01000081.1:0-7539 GCA_003223065.1 Acidobacteriota bacterium
ATATATACTTCAGTCGGGACTCACAACAGGAGGGCGAATGAGGAAGGATTCGGGCGTTCTGATCGGTGGTGTTTGTCTCATCGCGGGCTGGAGTCTTTGGGCTCAGGATTGGCCGCAATGGCGAGGTCCAAGCCGCGACGGCACGGCACCCTTCAGCGAGCCCAAGACCTGGCCGGAGAAATTGACCACGAAGTGGAAATCCGTGGTGGGAGAGGGCTACGCGTCTCCGATCTTCGCAGGCGGCCGGATCCTCCAATTTGCGCGCAAGGGGGACAACGAGGTCGCGATGGGCGTCGACCCGGAAAGCGGCAAGATACTTTGGCAGCAGAGCTATGCCGCACCCTACGAGCCGGTTCCATCGGCGGCTCGTCATGGCAAGGGCCCGAAGTCGACACCCCTGTATTACGACGGCAGACTTTATACCTTCGGCATCTCCGGAATTCTCTCTAGCTTCGACGCCACGACCGGAAAACTCGAATGGAGGAAGGAGTACAGCAAAGATTTCAAGGGCACGTGGCCGCAATTCGGGACATCCATGTCGCCGGTTGCGAGCGATGGGCTGGTGGTTGTGCTGATCGGCACCAACGATGACGGGGCCATCGCAGCCTACGAAGCTAAATCCGGGGACCAAAGATGGATCTGGAAGGGCGACGGCCCGGCCTATGCTTCCCCTGTGATTGTCGAGACCGGAGGCGTGAAGCAGGTGGTGACCCTGACGCAGAAGTACGCCGTCGGCCTTTCCCTGGCATCCGGAGACCTGTTGTGGCGCATCGATTTTCCGGGACGAAGCGGGATGAATATACCCACGCCGCTTCGATTCGGCCAGCGGCTGATCCTGGCGGGCGACCCTGGAACGATGCTAGTGCAGGTGAACAAGCAGGACAACGCCTGGAAGGCGGAGAAGGCCTGGCAGATTTCCGAACTCACGATGCGTTTCAGCTCTCCGGTACAAAAAGGAAATCTGATTTTCGGATTTTCCAACCGGAACAGCGGCATGTTCTTTTGTGTCGACGCGGAGAGCGGGAAGACGCTCTGGACCAGCGAACCGAGGCAAGGAGACAATGCCGTGATCCTGATTTCGGGAGAGCTCCTGTTCTTATTGAAGGATAACGCGGAGCTGATTGTCGCCCGGGCAAGCGGTGACGGTTTCAAGCCGCTGCACCGCTATCAGGTGGCCGACAGCGCAACTTACGCAAATCCGCTGATGCTGACCAAAGGAATCGTGATCAAGGACAACACAACACTGTCGTATTTGAGTTGGGAATAGTTGAGATTTCTTGCTACCGCGACCGTGTGTTGTACGTACCACATAATATGCGTCTGATTGCCGACGTTCGTTACGCTTGCCGCACGCTGATCCACAGTCCTGGATTCGCTGCCGTTGCGATTCTCTCGATCGCACTCGGCGTGGGCCTGAACACGGCGATGTTCAGCTATGTCGACGCGATTCTGCTCCGGCCGCTGCCCGTGCCGGATTCTGGCAGCATCATTGAAGTCGATTCCACCGCGCCGGGCAAGCGTCTCGGCAACATGTCCTATCCCGATTACACGGACCTGCGCGACCGGACCCGGACGCTTTCGGCTCTGGCATGCTACCAGCTTGTCCCGGTGGGCTTCAGCACGAGCCGGGAGGGCGCCGGGCACATGACCCTTGGTGTCATCGCGAGCGGCAATTTCTTCTCCGGTCTCGGCATCGACATTACACCCGGGCGCGGGTTTCGAGCGGATGAAGATGTCACGCCGGGCAGAGACCTGGTGGCGGTGATCAGTCATACGCTCTGGGAGAGCGATTTCGGCTCGGACCCAGGCGCGATCGGGCGAAAGGTGCGCATCAACGGGAGCGATTTTACGGTCATCGGTGTCGCGCCCGCAGGCTTCACCGGACCTGAAGCATTCGTGGTGGCGGAAGTGTACGTGCCCATGCACGCCTATCCCCAGGCGATTCCGAATTCGACCAGCGCCTTCCTCACGGGACGCGGGAATCGCGGGCTGACTCTATATGGGCGCCTGAAATCCGGCGTGAGCGTAAGTCAGGCGAACGCCGAGTTATCGACCATCGCGCGTAACCTCGCAACCGAGTATCCCGAGACCAACCGCGATCGCACTGTCACCGTATTGAGTTACCTGCGGGGGCGGTATGAACGGGATCCTGAGGACGCAACCTTTGCATTCATGCTGCTCGCTATCAGCGGGATGGTGCTACTGATTGCGTGCGCCAACGTCGCCAATCTGGTGCTGGCGCGCGGCACAGCGCGAGCGAAGGAAGTCGCCATCCGGATGGCCATCGGCGGCACGCGCTGGCAACTGGTGCGGCAACTCCTCACTGAAAGTTTGCTGCTGGCCTTATCGGGTGGCGTGGCCGGGCTATCCGTCGGATACGCCGGCGTTCAGTTTCTTTCGTCCATCCACTTTCCCTCCGATTTCCCGATGTCGTTCGGCGTGAGGATGGACACGCGGCTGCTGTTGTTCAGCTTCGCAGCGGCGATCGCGACCGGACTGGCCTTCGGACTTCTGCCGGCGCTCCGTTCCACCCGCGCCGATTTGACATCGGCGATCAAAGCGAGCGATCAAGGTCCAGCAAAAGGGCTCTGGCGAGGAAGGCTCGCCGGCCGCAATGTTCTGGTAACCGCGCAGCTCATGTTTTCCGTGGTGCTGTTAATTCTGTCCGCGTTGTTCGTGCGCGGATTCGATGCCGCCCGGCATCTCGACTCAGGCTTTCGGCTTGACCACACTTTGTTCTTCACGCTCGATCCCAGCATGGTTCGATACAGCGAAGCCAAAACTCGCGAGTTTTACCGCAAGCTGGAGGACCGTCTGCGCGGCCGCCCTGGTATTCGGGACGTCGCCCTGTCTTCGACGGTTCCGTACAACAACAGCGGCCAAGCCAGCCGCCGCGTGATGGTCGACGGCTATCAGGCTCGGCCGGGCGAGGATTTTCCGTCGGCGTGGTCCTACATGGTTGACGATCACTATTTCCCGCTCATGGAAACGCGCATCGTGCGCGGCCGGGCGTTCGATGACCGCGATACGGCTTCATCGCCGCGTGTTGCGATCGTGAACGAGACGCTCGCAGCCCGCGCCTGGCCGAATCGCGATCCCATCGGGCAGCGCATGCGCTTGGACGGCCCTAATGGACCGATGGTAGAAGTGGCCGGGGTAGCCAAGACCGGCAAGTATCTCTACTGGGCGGAGCCTGCGCAGTCCGCGGTGTGGATGCCGTTTTCGCAGGAGTACAACTCGCAAATGAAAGTGATCGTGCGCACTCAAGGTGATCCGGCGGCGATGGCGGCAATTGCGCGTGCCGAAGTTCGTGCGCTCGATCCGGACATTCCGATCATCAATCTGAACACCATGGCTGGGTTCTTTGACGATCGAGCGATGCTCGGACCTCGCCTGATCGCGCAGATCGTATCGGCGATCGGAGTAGTGGGGCTGCTGCTCGCCATCATCGGTTTGTATGGCGTGGTCGCCTACGCGGTCAGCCGGCGCACGCGCGAGATCGGTATTCGCATGGCGATTGGCGCGCGGCCTTTCGACGTTCTGCGCATGGTGCTCGGCCAGGGACTGATGTTCACCGCCATTGGAATCGCAGTGGGGATTGCCATCGCATTGGCGAGCGGCCGCTTTGTACAAACCTTCGTCGTCGGCGCAAGCCTGCACGATCCATCCATCCTAGTCGGGGTTCCAGCGATTCTCGCAGCGGTGATGCTCGCGGCCTGCTGGCTGCCCGCGCGCCGAGCCTCGCGCGTGGATCCGATCCGTGCGCTGCGCCAGGAATAGCCGAACTCGCGGCGCGCATGAGTGTTGGTCGCGGCCCGAGTATGGTGCATCAGTCATAGCGAAGAGTCTGGATCGGGTCGATTCGGGCAGCCCTGCGGGACGGGATGTATCCGGCGGCAAGCGCGGCGGAGGCAACCAGCAGCACGCCGCCGGTGAAGACCGCGAGATCGAAAACCCGCATAAAGATTATCCGGGCAGCAAGCAGGCGGAAAAGACCGAGAGCCAGAGGCAATCCCAAGCCGATGCCGACCGCTGCGAGCCGCAGCGACTGCTTCAATACCAAACCGGTGACGCTGCCGGTGGTGGCGCCGAGGGCCACCCGGATACCGATCTCCTTTGTTCTTTGTGTCACCGAATAGGAGAGTACGCCATAGATACCGGAAACAGTAAGCAGCAAAGCGAGTCCGCCGACCGCGAACCCAATCCAGGAGGCGGCACGAAAAGGATAGATGCCGGCTGCGTAGTATTGATCCAGAGAATGAATGTCATCCACGGCGCCTGGGGCCAGCGCCCTCAACCTCGCGTCCAACCTGGCGCGTTCGGCTTCCACCTCGCCACGCACACGGACCAGCAACGCTCGCTGAGCCGCCGAGGGGACCGTTGGCAGATACAGTAGCGCGGCGTCCTTCCCGAAAGCGATACAGCACGTAACAACGTCGCCGGCAACGCCGATGATGCGCACATCTCCTGCCGGCTTTCCGCTCAGATGAATGACTTGACCGACCGAGCTTGTATTTGGGAAAAGACGCGCGGCCGCGGCTGCGCTCAGAATCCCGACAGGGATCCCCGAGGCGGCCTCCGCTGGCGTGAAGTTGCGGCCGCGCAGGATCGGGATTCCCAGCATGCCAAAGTACTCCGGCGACACGTAGTTGTAAGCGGCGCTGATCGCTGACCCATTCTGCCCGGAGACATTCGCGCCCGGCACCCATCCGTCGAGCGGAATCGAAGAAGCGGCAGCCACCGAATCCACGCCCGCATCGGAGGCGAGCGCGTCAACCACCCTTGTCCGGCCCTTTTCGACAATATTCATCGCGATCACGGCGCGCGTGCGAAAGCCGATATCGAATGTGCTCATGGCCATCGTTGTGCGAACGAGCACTCCGCACGCAAGCAGCAGCAGCGTGCACACGGTGATTTGCGCAATGACGAGTCCGTTCCGGAGCCGTGCAGGCCTGATGTCCAAGGTGAATTCACCCCGCGCGGCAAGCATGACGCCGGCGCGCGTGGCCTGTATTGCTGGCGCGAGGCCGAACAGGAAGGCCGAGGCGAGAGAGGCTAACAGCATGAACCCGAAGACCCGCCAGTCCAGTGGAAGAGGCACCTGGTGGATCAGCTCCAGCATGTCCTTCGGAACGGTGGCGAACATCACCCGAAGCGCACCACCGGTGGTGATTTGGGAGACGGCGAGTCCGAGGATAGCCGCGGGGATCGAGAGCAGAATGCTCTCGGTGAGCAGTTGCCGGATCAATCGGGCGCGGGCGGCACCGAGAGAGAGCCGGATCCCGATCTCTCTTTGGCGCGCCATGGCGCGGGCCAACATCATGTTGGCCACGTTCGTGCACGCCAGCAGCAGCACGAGTCCGAAAGCCGCCACCAGCGGGCTGAACACAAGCATTAGTTCCGGCGTCAGCGGGATCGCCGTCGCCTTCGAAAGCAGCAGGATTCCCACTGGTTTCCGGTCCTCAGCCAGCTGCGACGTGATCTGCCGTGACCACGCGAACAGAGCAGCTTTCGCGCTGGAAGCGCTTTGCCCGGGCTTGATCCGGCCGACGACGTTGAGCCGCTCCGGATGCGCCGCGCCGAAGAGGTCCGGGCCATCCTGGAGCCGCCCAGCCATGGTCAACGGAGCCCAGAAATCCCGCGGCACCTCACTCAGGTCCTGAAATCCCTGCCGGGCGACGCCAATCACCTGCATCGGACAGCCTCGGATCGTGATCTTTGTTCCGATGATGTCCGGCCGGCCCGCAAACACGGTCTGCCACGTCTGGTAACTCAAGACGAGGACGGGATCCCGCCCGGGCTCGGCTGTGTCCTCGGGCATCAGGGTCCGGCCCACCGCCGCCCCGACGCCGAGCATCTGAAAGTAATTTCCGGTTACCAGTTGCCCCTGGAGAGGACGGCCATCCACGCGTGTGTAGAGATATTGGACGGCCGCCACTTCGGAGAACGCGGGATTGGTCTTTTCGAACTGCTGATACTCGGCCCACGAAAAGGCGTGTCCCCTGCCCTCCCGGTTCGTCCAAGTGAAGCCGTACAGGCTGTAGGGATCGCGAACGGAGATGGGGCGAAGGACGTATGCGTTGAACACCGTGAACAGCGCGGTGTTGAGGCCGAGGCCGAGCGCAATGGCGCCTGCCACGGTGAACACGAACCCGGGGTTGCGGCGGAAGCTTCTCAGCGCATAGCGGACGTCTTGCAGCGCGGTCTCGAATACCTGGTTTCCACGCACGCCGCGGCAGTCCTCCTTTACCGCGCCGATCCGGCCGAAATCGAGACGCGCCATCCGCGCTGCTTCTTCCTGGGAGCGGCCGGCGGCCGCGTGCTTCCGGCGGGCCATCGCAAGGTGAAACTCGACTTCGTCCTCGAGTTCTTTCTCCACGCGCGCGCGGAACACCAACGCCCTAATCCGCAGCCGAAAATCACTCCAGCTCACGGCGCCTCCAGTCAGGCGAGTTCCAGCACTCTGCCGATAGCAGCGGCGAGGCGCGCCCAGTTGTCAGTCTCATGCAGCAGTTGTTTGCGCCCGGCAGCGGTCAAGCGGTAGAACCGTGCGCGGCGTCCCAAGTCGGAAACGCCCCACTCGGCCTTGATCCAGCCCTGGTGTTCGAGCCGGTGAAGCGCGGGATAGAGCGAACCCTGATTCACCTGAAGCACATCCTGCGAGATCTGCTGGATACGTTCGGAGATTGCCCATCCATGCTGAGCGTCTCCGGACTGCAGCGTGCGAAGAATGAGCAAGTCCAGAGTTCCCTGCAGAAGATCGAGTCGCGATGGACGCATTGATGTCGTTTCTCTACATCAATGCTATTCCCCATTGATGTCGGATGTCAACACCAAAAAAGTGCGGCCATGGCGGCCGTCAATTCGATCTTTTCAGGGCCACGCCGCCCGCCGCTACATCCTTCATCTCTCCCGTCGTCTCGTTCCGGGACTGACTTCGCTGCCATCCGTGCTATCCTGTGGCAATTCAAGTCCCGAGGGTGAGGGTAGCATGCGACTCAAAAACAATCTGCTTCTGTCTCTTTTAATCGTGTTGGCCTCCGCGGCGTGCCTGGCCCAGACCACGGCTACGATCGTGGGCACAGTGACGGATTCGACCGGCGCCGTGGTGCCGGGCGTGAGCATCAGCGTAATCTCCAAAGACACCGGACTGACGCGGAAGACGACAACCAACCAGGGCGGCAATTATGTCGCGACGTTTCTTCCGGTGGGCCAGTACAGCATCACCGCGGAAGTGACCGGCTTCAAGAAAAAGACCTTGACGGGTATCGTGCTCGAGGTCAACCAGGAACCGCGCGTCGACATCGTGCTCGAAGTGGGCGCGGTAACCGATTCGGTGACGGTAAGTGGAGAGGCGACTCAGTTGCAAACTGAGAATGCCGTGGTCGGGCAGGTGGTGGACAACCGCTACACCACCCAGATCCCTCTCAACGGGCGCGACTTCTCGCAGTTGCTGTTGCTTTCGCCCGGAACAACCACGCGGCCGGGCGGCTTCGATCTTTCGGTCGGATCGGCTACCGGCAGCCTCGGTTCGGGGAT
>QHXU01000081.1:7577-13634 GCA_003223065.1 Acidobacteriota bacterium
CAACAACGCCCGCCAGTTCGGCAACATTGCGCTCCGGCCCTCCATCGACGCCATCCAGGAGTTCAAGGTGCAAACCAACTCCTATACAGCGGAACTGGGGCAGGCGGCCTTCGGCCAGATCAGCCTCATAACCAAATCGGGCACCAACAGCTTTCACGGCGCGCTCTTCGAGTTTTGGCGCAACAACGTATTTGACGCTCGCAACTTTTTCCTGCCCAAGCCCAGCCGGCTGAACCGCAATCAGTTCGGCGGAGCAGTGGGCGGACCCATCTGGCGGAACAAGAGTTTCTTCTTCTTCAACTACGAGCAACATACCGAGAGGCGGGGCGTGGAATCATTGCGGTCGGTTCCGGTTCAGGCATGGCGGGATGGTGATTTTTCGGCGGTGCCGGGCCTGGTCTTAAAGGACCCATCCACGGGCCAGCCTCTCACGGGCAACCGCATTCCTTTAACCATGTTCAGCAAGACGGCGAAGGCAGCCATTGGCCTTTGGCCCCAGCAGAATTTCGGCGGCGCCACCACGACCTCGAACAATCTGCTGGTCACAGCGCCGGACCGCTTCTCGGACGGCCTCTTGACCATCAAGATCGACCACGAGCTGACGTCGAAGGACCGTTTAAGCGGCCGCTATTCACGCGCTCCTCACGACGAGACGACCACGCCCGTCCTGCCCACCTTCGAGCAGATCATTCCTCCGCACAACTATATCGGGCTGGTGAACTGGACACACATCTTCACTCCGGCGTTGCTGGCCGAGTTCCGCACTTCTTTTACGCGATCGGAATTCGTGCAGCGCAGTCCGAACACCGGCAAAGTAGGCTACTACGATCAGTTCGGCATCAACAACCCGTTGGCGGGTCCGCAGTTTGAGGGCGCCCCCACATTGACGTTCACCAACATTACGCTTACCGCGTACGGCGATGGCGACTTCAACACGCAGCGCGATATTTCGAACGAATTCAATTACGCGGGCAACGTCACCTGGACGCGCGGGAACCACGTGATCAAGAGCGGCTTTACGCTGACGCGCTACCAGCAGAACACACCGGGACCGGTGACCGGCCTGCGGCGCGGCAGCTTCAACTTCCGCGGCGACTTCACCGGCCAACCCTTTGCCGACTTTATCCTGGGCGATCCTTTCACGGCCTCGCGCGTGGTGGGAAAGGGCGTGGAGACGGGGCGCTCCTGGTGGCACGGTTACTACGTTCAGGATGACTGGAAGATCACCCACAAGCTGACGCTTAATATCGGCTTGCGATACGAGTATGTCAGCCCGCTGGTGGACAACCTGGACCGGCGCTCCACGTTCTGGCCGCTGAGCAACGATTACAACACCGGGATCGCTCCGAAGGTGCTGGTGGCCAACCCGGCCTACTGCGCGACTACGACCCGGCCGTGCGCGGGTGTGGGAGACGTGCTGCACCTTGACGGGGTTTCCCGGCGGGCAGCTTATCGGGCGGACCGGAACAACTGGGCGCCACGCTTCGGTTTTGCTTATTCGCTGGATCCGAAGACTGTGATTCGCGGCGGCTACGGCATCTTCTACACCAACTCGCAGGCATTTTTGAACAACTTCGTGATCAACCGCCGCCAACCGCCCTTCGCGGAAACACAGCAGGTCACCTCGTCCACAGCCACTCCGCAGATCAACATCGCCGACCCGTTCATCAACGCGTCAGCCGCGCTGGTGGTGGGCACACAGAACATCAACCCGGATTTCAAAGAAGGCTATACCCAACATTGGAACCTGACCGTGCAGCGGCAAATCCCCTTCAACCTCAGCCTGGAGGCCGGTTATGTGGCCAACAAGGGCACGAACCTCGACGAGTTGGTTTTCTACAACGTGCCCACGCCGGGGCCCACCGCGACGATCCAGGCGCGACGCCCGTTCCCCACCTGGGGCACGGCCCTGAGCATGGATCCGTACGTGACTTCGAACTACAACTCCCTCCAGGTGAAGGGAGTCCGGCGGGGCAAGAGGGGCATGACCAACCTGGTCGCGTATACTTGGGCAAAATCCATTGACCTCTCGAGCGAACGCGGCAGCGGCGATCGTGGAGGCGGGTTCAGCGGAACCGGAGATGAACGCAACCGCGCCGGCTCCTCGCGCGCCCTTTCCGGTTTCGACGTGCGCCAGCGCCTGGTGATCAGCTCGGTATTCGAGTTACCGTTAGGCGCCGGCAAGGCGGCGCTTACGAATGCCGGGCCGGTATTGAACAAGATCGTGGGGGGCTGGGAAGTGAGCTTTATCGCCACGGTGCAAGGAGGCTTCCCGATTACGGCAACGATGTCGGGAGACGTGAACGGCGACGGTATTACTGACCGGCCGGATCTGATTGGGCCGATTTCCTACAACACTCGCAATCCGAACTGCTACATCGTTGACAGCCGCAATGCGGCTTGCCATGCGACCTCGAGTGCATTTGTGAACTTGCCGACGGGCTCGCTGCGCTTCGGATCCGAGGGCCGTAACACGATCATCGGCCCGGGCGTGGCGCAGACGGATCTGGGAGTCGCCAAGAACACGCGCTTCGGCAAGGACGAGCGCTTCAATCTCCAGTTCCGTTGGGAAGCGTTCAATTTCTTCAACCGGGCGAACTTCAACCAGCCTGCCGTGGTTGTTAATGTGAGTTCGCCGCCTTTCGGCAGCATCACCTCGGCCGGCAGAGCGCGAGAAATGCAGTTCGGGTTGAAGCTGGAATTCTAAGGAATGGAAGCGCCTCTGCAGTTCACGGTTCTCCCGGCTGAGACACTATGAACGTGCCGGTCAACGGCGAAATGGATGCCGGAAGGCTACCGTCATCAACAGCAACCATGACGTGAACGTATTTGCCGGTCTTCTCCAGCAGTTCGACTTCGACCTGGTACTTCTTCGAATCGAATTCAACCTCGTACGCCTGCAGATTGTGCAACTCGGAGACCAATTGGTCGCGGGACATGGCCGACCAACGCTGCACTTCGGAATCGAGCACTTTGCGCCACTCCTCCCGTCGACTCATGTCAGTAGTGTAGCGTTATGCAAATCGCCCACGGAGGATTTGCACGCGACTTCGCCGCTCAATCAGAAACTCAAACGGATGGCCAACTGCAGCCGCCTTGGATTTATGGCGCTGGTGGGTTCCAGGAAGGTCGGATCGATCTGGCTTTGCCCTTGCCACCGGGCCGTCTGGTTCACTGCGTTGAACTGAGTATGGTTGTACGTGTTGTATGACTCCACGCGTAGTTGCCCGCTCAGCCGCTCGTTGAACTTAATGACCCGATAGAGCGAAGTGTCCCAGACGTGGATCCCCGGCTTACGAAGCACGTTGATGCCGGAGTTGCCGAAATCACCGCGTTGCGGCCGCCCGAATCGCAATGCCGGCGGCGCTTGTGGGTCGATCACCGCCATGCGGGTACCATTGGCTTCAACCGAAGCGCCACCGAGGATGTCCACATAGTCGGCCAGAGAGTAGCCGGGCGTAAAGGGACCGCCGGTCTGAAAGCGGCTGGTACCGGAGAGCTCCCACCCGTCCGCGATCCAACCAAGCGGACGTAGTTGGAAGTGCTTGCCCGGTCTCGGCAACTGCCAGGTGTAGCGCACAGAGGCTACGTGAGCGCGGTCGAAACTCAACGGGCCGTAATTACGCGCCCGGACAGGGAAAAAGGAACTGATGGCGGAAGTATCGGAATCCGCCGACCCCAGCGCCTTAGAGAACGTGTAGCCAAAGCCGAAGTAAACGCCACGGCGCATCCGCCGGTTCAGGCTCACCTGCAGGGAATTGTAGTTGGATGTGGAGGCGAACTCATAGATGTTAATATCGCCGTACCCGACATAGTGCCGCAGGAAATTCGTGGGCAACGCGGTATTCTTCACCGTGGGATCGGCATTCTCCGGGTGCACGTCCAGCCAGCGCGCGCCGTACGGCACCGGGTTAATATTGCGCTTCCAGGGCAGATGCCGGGAGATGCCGCCTACATACGACACATCCAGGATCATCGAGCCGCCAAGCTGGTTTTGTATCCCGAAGCTATAGTTATAAGTCACCGGATTCTGTTGAGCGCCTAGTAACGAGTCAGATACCGTGCTCGGCGCCAGAATGCCTTTACCGGCTGCATCTCCAATCTGATCGATCCAGCCGTAGTAAACGGTGGGCGTGTACACAGTGGGCGGGTTCGGCAAAGTGTTCATGGTGGGATTGCCTTGAATGCGATCGAAGAACACGCCGGCGCCTCCGCGCACGGCCGTGCGCCCACGGCCGAACGGGTCCCACGAAAATCCCAGGCGCGGCGCTACCGCAAGGGACGGAAGCGTGTACAGACCGGCTGGCACGCCCGGTGTCTTTCCGCCCACGGCCATCCCATCAGAGGGGCTGCCGACATCCGGAGCGAAAGTTCCGATCAGTCCCTGAGGATAGATCTGGCCCGTACGGCGATCTAGCCCGACCTTTTGGCCCGCGGCGTCAAACGCCGGCCAGAGAAGCTCCGGAGCGTTCGCCGGATCCCACAGCGACGGCACAAAAGCGGCGAGCTGGTTCCGAGCATCGTACTGCGGCATGTCGCGATAAAAACGCACGCCATAATCGATCAGCAGATTCCTGCGAACGCGCCAGGCATCCTGGACGTACCACTCCAGGTTGGTGAAGCGGAACTGTCCTTGCGGATGCGCTGTGGCTTCCGAATACGAATTGTAAATGCCGAGTAAGGCATTAGCGTACGCGTAATTGGCATCCAGAGGATTATTCCCGTTCTGATCGAAATTGATACTGCCGCGCGTGGGTGTGCTTGCGCTCTGATCCTTGCGGGTCCGCTCGATGTAAATGCCAGTCTTGAGGCTGTGAGTCCTCCAGATGACGCTGATGTTCTGGACGAAACTGAAAATCGTGTTCGAGTTGTAATAAGGAATGCCGTTACTCATCGAGGGATTGGCGTAATTGGGCACGCCGCCGAAGGTCATGTTTGGAATCAAGCCCCCCGGATTCAATGACGGGTTCCACTGCGCCAGCGTGATTCCGAGCGCGCTCCTGGACACCGCGGCGGGATCCTTCGGCCCGTATGTCAACTTATTCTGGCTGATGCCGAAGATAGTCTCGCTAAAAACAGCAGGAGACAGTGTTGTTGTTCCGTGAAGCACAAGGCCGCGTCCAGGTTGCGCAAACGCGATCGGACTCAAAGGAAAATTAACGCTGCCGTTTGTCCAACTCCCGTACATCGGGTACTGCTGGTCTGAGTTCTGGCTGCCGCGGAAGTACCACTGCATGTTGTCGCGCGGCGCGAAGTCAACACGAAATGTGTCGGTGCGGCGTGGATACGGCCCGCTGAGCTGGGAAATAAAGTTGTACTGCGGGCGGCGCACCGGCGTCGGGTCTACGTAATTCGGTAAGGGAAACAGATTCAAAATGCTTTGTCCGGTTGGGTTGAACCGGCTTAGCGGAATTTTGTTCCCGGGAAACTGAGCGCGGCCATTTAGCGGATCGAGAACGCGGATGACCTTGCTGTTCGTATCCAGGCTCTGCGAAAAATCGCCTTGACGCTCAGCCTCCGTGGGCACGCGCACCGTTTTCAGCCCCTGGTCCACGCGCTGGCGTTGAAACTCCTCGGAAAAGAAAAAATTGAGCTTCGAACGGCTGCGGTTGAGCCTGCCCGGAATGTAAATTGGACCGCTCACCGTGTAGCCGGCGATGTTGTAACGGTACGGATTGCGGGGCAGGCCGCTACGATTGGCGAAGAAGCTATTAGCCGACAAACTTTCGTGACGATAGTACCAGCCTGCGGACCCATGAAAGTCCTTGCCGCCTCCCTTGGTGATCACCGAGATCGTGCCACCGGCGTTGCGGCCGTACTCGGGCGCGTAGTTCGACAACATTACCTTGATTTCGGCAATCGAATCCATGGATGGCATCTGGTGCACGCTCCCGTTCGATCCGGTATCAAGATTCGTCACGCCGTCGATGGTCATGTTCTTGGAATTGTTGCGGCCGCCCGCCAGATACAGGTTTCCAATGGAGGTCGGGGAGGGAGCCTCGCGGCTGTCTGCTGTGTCCACGACGCCCGTCATCAGGCCTATGGCGTCCATGACAT
>QHXU01000081.1:13655-17392 GCA_003223065.1 Acidobacteriota bacterium
CATCGCGGCCGCGCAGTGACATTTGTTCGAGGTCACGGCTAGTTAAAGTGTTGGCCTTCTCGGACGAGCCAAGCTGAACCGAGGTCACTTCCGCGGTGACGGTAACCGTTTCGGCGAGTTCACCCATGAGCAGCGTGATCGAGCCGAGGGAACGCTGCTCGCCGGAGTTCACCTCGATGCCGCTTTCGCGGAACTGCCTGAATCCTGGCGCCTGGATCACAAGTGAGAAAGTGGAGGGCGTAAGGTCGGGATACGAGAAGAACCCAGAGTCGTTGGTCCTGGTGGTCCGCACAAATCCCTGAGCGTTGGTGAGCGTGACTGCGGCCCCGGGCACAACGGCCCCCATTTTGTCCTGAACGGTTCCGGCGAGCGACCCGGAAGTATTCTGTGCGAACAGCCCGGCGGATGCAAACCCCAGCAGCAGGGGAACAACGCATCTCATAGCCAATTGACTCCAAAATACCGCCGGACTGCGCTTTTGTCTAGGGGGGGTCAGCACCAGCCGAAACCTAGGAAGAACTGGCTGGCGTCGCCCGCGGGCCGGTGTTCCGCTCAGCAGGGCCTGAGTTCAATGGTCGTAGCTCTCGATCGCGCGCTCCCAAGGTCCCGGGCGTACTTGATCGCCCCGGGAGTGTTGTACTTATTCAGGTAGGCGCGGTCGACTGCGTCCCTCACACGCTTGTCCCGCGTTTTCACGGCACGGACCGCGATCTCACGATCCGCGATCTGGACAGTGCCGCGAGGTTCCTCGAGAAACGTCCGGTACCAGCCTCCCGGCTTCACGCTCCACGATCGCACGAAGACGCGGTCGTTCACCACGACAACCCAGATGCCGATGAAGCGGTGCGTCCCGGTTCCGGCTCGGATCCGGAGTCCTTTGCTATCGCGGAACCTTGCCAGGATGTCATCGGAGAAACGCTGCTTTGCCTTCACGCCAGCACTCGCTGCTTCAGTCCTCGCGCTCTCGCGCACCCTTATGAAGGGGCAGCTTCGTTCAGCGACCTTGGACGGTCATTTTTTCTCTGTTTCCGCCTCTGACTTGCGAGCCCCGCCGAGAATGTCAGTCATGGAGTAGTTCCCTTCGTGGCACGCATATTCGAAAATGGGCCCGGCGGTCGCCAGGAACGGAAACTCGACGGTCCACTTCGCAGTGAACGTTGTAGGATCGTCAATCGTGGCCCGGTACAGAATTGTGTCGGCATCCACGCGCTTGAAGCGCTCGATGACGTGTAGATTCTCGGAGGAGCCGCGGAATCGGGTCTGATCGGTGAAGTTGGTGGTATCGACCACGAGCGTGTCCCCTTCCCAATGGCCGATCGAGTCACCGAGCCATTGCCGCACGTTCGGCGGCTTATGCTTCCCGTTGATCCGGATGATCCGGACGTCATGGACCATCTCGACCAGTATCATCACGTAGTCCGGCGTCTGAACAATCTGATAATTGTTGTTGTACAGGACCGGAAGCATCGGTGGTCCGGAAGTCGATCCGAAGCCGAGCAGGCAACGCTCGCCGAGCGGCCGGTCTTTCACGCTGTCAAAACGGTTGAAACTGCGCGTGCGGGCGGCGTTCCTCTGGCGCGCCTCTTGCGTCAGCGGGGGAATTTTCCCATCGGGCGGATCGATGATCAACGAGGTCCGCTTGACGCCGTCAACTCTAGCAAGTTCAGAGCCGCGGTCGATGAACAACACGTTGTACCCGCCTGTCCCGGACGACCCCGCGGCAGCGATTAGGGGTCCATCCGACGCACCGTCCTGGTCCTGGAGTTCCTTGGCGGCTTTTTTCTCGTATTCTCGCGCTTCAGAGTCGGAGAGAGTCGGCTTAGCCGCAAACGCAGCCGGCCGTTCGAGTGGCGTGATGGTCGCATTTGTCCACAATCCCTGCAAGTCGGAGTGACCCTCCGCAGTGCGTACCGAGGCCGGTTTTCTTCCTTTGGCGGGGGCGCTCGCATGCTGACCTGGAACGAGCGCCGAAACCATTACCGCGGTTACGCCCAGGCGCGCGAGAAATCGAAAGTTCATCGGAACCTCCATGGTTTGGATACCACAACCGTGAAGGCGAGTCAAAGGCGCTTGACAATTCCGCGGCACGCTGGCGTAGAGTAGAATTCTCTTGTCTCTCCTTGCTTTCTGTGAGTGGCTCGCGAACACGCCCGCAAGCATTGCGCTGCATGAGTCGACGTGGGCCTATCCGGTCATAGAATCCGTCCACGTCCTGACGTTGTGCCTCTTTCTAGGGACGGCAGTCATGCTCGACCTGCGCCTGGTCGGAATCGCCATGCAGAAGGTGCCTGTTTCGGAAATCTACGAGCGGCTGTTGCCGTGGACCATAGCCGGATTTGCCGTAATGGTGATCAGTGGCGCGCTTCTGTTTTATGGAATACCGGTCAGAACGTATCAAAACATTTTTTTTCGCGTTAAGGTCGTATTGCTGCTACTCGCCGGGTTGAATGCCCTGGTGTTTCATTCGACGGTGTACCGCAAGATCGCGGAATGGGACCGGGAGCCGGTGCCGCCCCGGAGGGCCAGAATCTCCGGCGCCCTTTCGCTCCTTTTTTGGACGTGTATTGTGATTGCGGGCCGGATGATCGCATACAATTGGTTCGACAAGCCGGCGTAGAAATGTTGCTCTCGTTTTTCCAGTGGTGTGAAGGTTCCGGGGTGGGGGAAGCGATTCGGGCCTCAACGTGGCTGTTTCCGGTGATCGAATCGTTGCATCTGCTCGGGCTGGCCGTGATCGGCGGAGCGATTTTGATCGTCGACCTGCGGCTGATGGGGTTCGGGCTACGGCGGCAGCCTGTTCGGCAAGTAGCCGAGTATGCCCAGCCTTGGCTGATCGGCAGCCTTATCGTGATGCTGGCGTCGGGAAGCCTGCTATTCACGTCCGAAGCGATCAAGTGTTATTACCACGACGCCTTTTGGATGAAGATGAGCTCCCTGTCTCTTGCGATTCTGTTCACGTTCACGGTGCGGCGCAGAGTCACTCGGGCGCCAGCAGATCGCATTGGGCCAGGTTGGAGCAGAACGGTTGCGCTGGTCTCACTTGCGCTTTGGTCCGGAGTCGGAATCGGAGGCCGATGGATCGGCTTCTCCTGACTACTTCTGCGGTTTAAGGCGCGCCCGTTCCCGAAGAACCCAGGAACAGCTTTTGACCATTAGGGAGCGTGATGTCCCGGCCGTTGGCGCGGCTGGATCCGTCTTTGGACTGATAACCGTCCACGATGACGCGGGTTCCCACCGGAATCGTATTCTTGTTGAAGCCGCGCCTTAACAGAACGTTGGGGCTGCCGGCTTCGACCATCCAATTGGTCACCTTGCCGTCCGGATCCTTTACGTCGACGTGAATCCAGGCGTGCGGGTTGATCAGCTCCACCTTGGTCAGGGTTCCGTCCAGATGAACGGGCTTTTTGGCGTCGAATTCCGCAGCAAACGCATGATGCGCCCAGACGGGCGCTGAGGCTGCTAATAACGCGGCGACCGTAGCGGCAGCTAGCTTGCTTGTCATTGCTTGGTCCCCTCCATGCGAATGCTTTCAGACATCGTGCGCCACCTCCACTAGGATTGTCACCTTCCAACAATTGTCATTGTAGAGCAACGGCAGCATTGACGGATCCTGAAGTCGAGCCATGCGGGCCGCAATTCGGCGGCGCGCCCGCTTCATTTGCTTGATTTCTTGGTGAAGTGGCCGTACATGAGATCCTCGATAAACTCCACGCACTTGAACTCCAGCAGTTGCGCAT
>QHXU01000081.1:17521-29293 GCA_003223065.1 Acidobacteriota bacterium
TCACCGGTCGAACCACGTGCGCTCATCCAACCCGGTCACGTCCACCACCAATGTGTCGCCTTCCCAGCGGGCGACAGATTGCCCCATCCACGTATCGACCGGGGGCGGGCCGGGATCTTTCAAATAAATATTGCGAAAAGCTCCGTCGTATTCGTAAGCGATGGCGATCGCTTTATCGCTCTGAAAGATCTGGAAGGGGTACGGCATGTACGTGGCGCGGGGCACCCCCGGCAGGTAGCACATGATTTCAGGATCGGCTTTCAAGCGATTTTGAAAATTCTCCTTCCGCTGGGCGAGTGCTGCCGGAAGATAGGGGATCGTACCCCCTTCCACCACGCTCAACCCGCCCGGTTCCGCGCCGACGGCGCCGAGCTCAAGGACCAGGCCCTGCCGCGCGGCGTGAGCCTCCAGATCCCAGTTGGCGGTATTCATCGCCTGCCAGATCCCATTCAGGTTGGGGTGCCCGTCGGAAGTGCGCGGCGCTCTATATGCGGGCGTTTGGCCGAACGCCGGGACGGCACCGAAACCGATAGCGCATACCATGAGTACAATCGGCCGCCTCGCCATCGAACGTCTCAACAGGGTTTGCAATTGATTCATTTTTCGCCTTTACACAAGGGCAATTTGTAGCAGACGCTGAGCTGTGTGTCAAACGGCGCGGCCGACTCGCCATACTCGACAGTCGCAAAACTTCTTAGCCACGAATGAACACGAATAAACAGGAACCACCTGGATGGCGGGTATATGATTTGAAAGAGCTCTGAGGGATGGGAGGTTCAAATGAACCGTCAATTTCACGCTCCGAGTACTCTGGCGGTATTGATCGCGGGGCTCCTGTTGGCGCCAGGACCGCTCGGCGGCCAGGCCGCGAAGGCGTGGACTGCGCCACGCACGCGAGATGGACACCCTGACCTTCAAGGGATATGGACCAACAACACACTCACGCCGCTGGAGCGCCCCGCCGAGTTTCGTAGCAAGCCCAATGTGACCGAAGCGGAAGCGGCTCAATATGAGAAGCGGGTCGTCGAGCAACGCGATCGCGATCGGCGCGACGGAGATGCGGACACCGATGTCGCCCGCGCGTATAACGAACTGTTCTTCGATCAAGGAGCGAAGCTGGCCCGAATCCACGGGACGATTCGAACTTCGATGGTCACCGATCCACCGGACGGAAGAATTCCGCCGTTGACCGCCGAAGCGCAGAAGCGCCAACAGGCATTTCGTGAGTACGCCAGGCTTCATCCGGCCGATCGGGCCCAGGACCGATCCCTGGCCGAACGCTGCCTGTTCTGGGGCACAGCCGGCCCCCCCATGCTTCCGGGTCCTTACAACAACACCTACCAGGTCTACCAGACCCAGTCGTACGTGATGATTCTTGTCGAAATGATCCACGACGCCCGCATCATCCCGCTGGACGGGCGTCCCCACGTGCCCCCTAGCGTTCGCCAGTGGATGGGAGATTCGCGAGGGCGGTGGGAAGGCGAGGTGCTGGTTGTTGACACCACCAACTTCAGCGACAAGACCCGGTTTAGAGGATCGGACGAAAACCTCCATGTGACGGAGCGCTTCAGGCGAATCAGCGAGAACACGATCCTATATCAGTTCACCATCGACGATCCGACCGCGTTCACCAGACCCTGGACCGCGGAGCTTCCTCTCACAGCAACAGCCGGGCCCATCTACGAATACGCGTGTCACGAAGGAAATTACGCCTTATCTTCGATTCTCGCGGGAGCGAGGGCCGAAGAGAAGAAGGCTGAAGGGAAGCCGAAATAGCTAAGAGTCGAAGGCAATAAGCCGCCCGGTGAGGACCAAGCCTATCCACAGCAGCAGAGACAATGAAGCAGCGAGCTTCGCTTGAAGCGGCATGACGCAAGCTTTGTCCAGAAGCGCGGGATTGCGATAAACGGGCCGGAAGGCAAGCGCATGCACCCCAACCAGCAACATCAGAGCCATCTTGATCCAAAAGGACTTGCTGTGATACAGCTTCTCCGGCTCGCACCAGGCAAGCAGCAGTCCACTTACGATAACGACCACGCCGCCGATCCATTTCCAGACACGAAGCTGTTTCACAACGTCTGAAACGGGTTGCCGCCGCAGACCCCAGCCGAGCAACCGCAAGTCGGTGGCGAGGATCATGCCGCCGAACAAAGCGATCGCCAGCAAATGTACTCCGCCGATGATCGGATACAGCAGCGCGCCTTCCCGGATTGCAACGCTCACCTCTGTGTTCTGAAGCCACTGGCAGAAGGAAAAAAGAGACATGCGGCTCCTCAAACGAACGCGATCATTCGCCCGGCCGAAAGAACTCCCGTCCACAGCACGAGTGAGACAACGGCCACGAGCCGGCCTGCTACGGTCGCATCACCTGTGGTCGAATCCAGCGAGCGGGCGATCCGCCGATGAATCGTGAAATGAAAACCGATGGCGGTCAGCAGACACACCATCTTGATTCGAAAGGACTCGTTAACGTAGTATCTGACGGCGTCCGCCGAGAACATCAGCGGACCCGTAATCAACATCACCGCAAGGCCCGCGCGGGTCCAGGGCGCCAGATCGGCTGCAAGCTGCGCGGCGGACTGCCGCCGCATACCCAAGCCGAGCAGACGCAAATCAACGATAGCAATGGTTCCGATCAGCAAGGCGAAGCCAAGGAAGTGAATGGTTTCGACCACTGGGAAAGCCCATTCGGGGCCGTTCATGGCGTTCGCGACCGGGCTTTGGTTAATCCATTCCATCAATCGAAACATGGGCTCCGTTACGTCCGTAAAGAGAGTTTGACTTAGTTCATCATGACTCAATCAGCGAGCCGGCCGCCTATCATTCCAGCACTTCCGGACTTCGAGAAGGATAGTCCCTGGCTGAGGTTTTTTCCCACTCTAAGCGAATTTCACGCTCCACTAAGCTGTTGGCTGCCGCATAGCGGTTGCGGGCCGTACAGACTTTCTCGAACCAATCGCCGAATGGAAGAAGCAGGTCGCGATAGACCAGGTAGCTCATGTCGACGGTGCGGTCGGGGAGATGGTCCTTGACGTCGTCGAGCTCGTGGAGGAATCTGCGTCCGTTGGCTTCGGCGACACGTGGGTGCCAGCTCTTATACCAGGTCGCTGTCACATCGGCGAGCGTGGCGTTCCGGCGGTTACGAATTCGCACCGCCAAATCCAGCGCACGATCAAGCGCTGCAACCGCCTGCCTGGGCCGTTTATTCCGGGCTTCCGTCTCGGCCGTCTCGAACGAGGCGTACACGCGATTGAGATCCTCCAACATCTCGATATTCTGCCGGCAGAGGCGGGCGATGGACAGGAAGACCTCGAGCGTGTAACGGTTGAATTCGACGTGCTGGAGGTTCTCGTGCAGCAGGCCGAGTAATTCGTCGTTCCCGGCGTGGAACTCGGCGGCGAGCTGCAGCCTTCGGGCGTTCTCTTGCCACCAATTCGGATCCAGCGACAGATTCCCGGCAGAGGGAACAGGAGGCAGCGGCAGGCTCTGGTCATGCGCGGGCCGGCGCGGCGTGTAAATCTGATCCGAGTTCCCCCAGATGGGTTTGCGGGCAGTCGAAGAAACGGTCTCCCAACTGTCGACCCAGAACTGCGCCTGGTAGCTCAGAAGCTGGTACACACGATTCATTTCCACTGCGCCTGTCCCGTAGAACAGCGGATAAAAGGTGCTCATGAGTTCGGCGGGGTCAGGCGAACCGGGATGCGCGCCGGCGGCAGTTGTCGTAGCGTAGCCCAGCCAGAAGCAGGAGGGATGCAGACCCATGTCGGCCCAGCCGGCAACGATCATGCCGATCAGCGCGGCGTCGTCACGCGCCGAGTCGAACGATACTTTTTCGAATGCGCTGGCCACACGGGGAACGGCGTTGCGGTTCACGTGCAGGCGCTTGGCAGGGGATAGCAGGAAGTATTCGGGGAAGAGCTTTTCCTCACCTTCCGTGGAGGTATAGATCATTTGCCGGATGCCATGCGCGCGGAATGCTTTGTCGAACTCCGGACCGTACACCTCGCCGTTTATCAAGTACGAGGGCAGCGACGAAATGTCGGCCACCTTGAGCGGATACTCGCCCCAGAAGATGACCTCGCGCCCGCGATCATGGAGGTAGCCTGCGGCTTTGACCAGGAACTGCGAAAGCAGCTTGCCAACGGCGCCCAAACGCTTGGCCTCCGGCTCTTCCTGGCATTGCGCGTTGTTGGCCATTCCGATGTAGTACGGTTCGTCGGTGGATAGGTAGAAATACTTCACGCCTTTGTTGGCATCCAGCAGATCCTGATACATGCCGTAGAGCAATCGATAGGAATCCGGGTTGGTGACGCAGAGTTCATAGTTGCTGTCGGTGAAAGCGCGTAGCTTCGCATATTCCGGATGTTTGAGGATGAAGGCAATGTGCCCCGGCGCGTCGAGATATGGGATAAGCTGCACGTAGTATCGCAGGCCGTAATCGGTGAGTTCTTGCAGCTCCGCCGAGGAAAGCGCTTGCGGCTCAACCAGTGCGGGGGCGCTCTTGAATTGGAAGTGGCCCTCGAGCTTGATCACGAAGCCGTTGATCTTGAAGAAGGAGGCCTGACGAATCGCGCGCTTCAGCTCGTCGAGCCGATCGAGATGATGCGCGTCGTCCCAGTAGAGCTGCCGCAGACCGAGATCGGGCCAGTCGACGATGCGGCCTTCTGGGAGCCAGAGCGAGCCGTTCCGCGGCTTCAACAATTGAACGAGCGTTTCGACGCCGTAAAAGAGGCCGGGCGAAGCGTTAGCCGTGATGGTGATGCGCGCGTTCGACAGATCGATCCGGTATGCCTGCGCGGCGATGGCGTGTTTGTCGGGGTCGAGGGCCGAGCCTACAGCAACCGCGTCCGGTGAAATCTCCAGGCGGAGAGTCTTCGAGCCTTGCGCGCCGAGCGCGATCCGGAATCGTGATTGCAAGTCCTCCTTCAGCGCTTGAACCGCGATATCGTTCGGGTTCACTCCGGCCCCAGCCTCGAGCCGCCAGCCGGGCCCAAACGGGAAGTCGGCCGCACGCAGCTCGACGTTCTGCGGCTGAGGCAAGACCGTGTATCCGCGCGACATTAGTTGCGACACCGCCGCCGAGGCGGGGCCTGACAGGGCGAGAGCGACAGCGAAACTGGCTCGAAGGATCATTGACATCGCCTTTCTTCCGGAGTAGGTTATCGTAAATGCTTGTTGACGGGAGACTCCCTATGTTTCTCGCGTATCGCTGCCTTGTGCTCGCGACTCTCCTGGGTGGCGCCTTATGGGCGCAGACCGGCTCCGGTGTTGTCAAGGGGACGGTAACGGATTCTTCGAAGGCCGTCATCCCCAGCGCCAAACTCGTCCTCACCAATCAGGAGACGAACATTTCCCGCCAGGCGACGAGTTCGCCCGAAGGAACTTATTATTTCGGCGAGATTCCGCCGGCGCCTTACACGCTCCTGATCGAACATTCAGGCTTTAAGAAATGGTCCGGCACGCTTCAGGTGCAAGTCGGCCAAACAGTAGTGGTCGATCCGGAGCTCGAAGTCGGAAGCGTGGAGAACACAGTGCAAGTCGCGGACGTTGCGCCGGTAATCACGACCGAAGGCATGCAGGTATCGGATGTCAAGGACGCGCTGCGCATTCACCAGCTTCCTTTAAACGGCCGCTCGGTAAGCAACCTGTTCAACCTGACGCCCGGCGTCGAGGGTGGCGGGGCGCCGCGTACCAACGGCATGAAGGTGGGTTCGACGGACATGCTGGTTGACGGTGTGTCGATCGTCGACCGGTTCGGCGGAGGTATCGCGCGCGTTCAGCCGGGACTGGACACGGTGCAGGAGTTCCGGATCGAGACCAGCGGGTCCAGCGCGAGGTACTCGCGGCCGGCAACGATCACGCTGGTGACCAAGAGCGGCACCAATCAGATCCACGGCAGCGTATTCGAGACATTCCGCAACAACGCATCCGGATTGCGAGCGCGGCAGCGACAGGACGGCAACACCTCGGCCAAGCTGATTCGCAACGAATTCGGCGCCTCGGCGGGAGGCCCCGTGTTTCTGCCGAAGCTCTACAGCGGGCGCAACAAGACGTTCTGGTTCGTCTCCTACGAGGGCCAGCGGCTGCGTCAAAACACATTCGACGAGGACTATGTTCCGACGCCGGCCATGTTCAAAGGCGATTTCAGCCAGGTGTTTGATAACAATAGCGTCCAGACCAACATCTATGATCCGCTGACCACCGATGCCAAGGGGTTACGCATGCCGTTTCCCGGCAACGTGATTCCAACGAACCAAATCAGCGCTTTCTACGGGGTGATCCAGTCGATCACACACCCGCCGACCAGCCCGACCAATCCGTTCCAGGGGCCGAACCTGGATGTGTTCTATCCGAACGTATCCAACTTCGACACGGTGACGGCGAAGGGCGACCATCGGTTTTCGGAGCAGGACAGCCTCTCGGTTCGTTTTACCCGGGGCAAGACGAATACGGCGCTGCTAGGCGGACGGTTCGGATCGCCCGCTGCTGGGCTGACGAACGGCTTTGGCACGGGCGCTACCGACAGCGTGGATTATACGGAGGCGGTCAGCGAGACTCACGTGTTCTCGCCACGGCTGCTGAACGAACTGCTATTGACGAACAACATCAACCCGAATCACCAGGGAACGCTCGCGGACTCCACAGCGTGGGCCACTAAGTTAGGCTTGCCTAACCCATTCGGAANCGACCATCTCTGCCGGAGATTTTAACGGGAACAACTGGGATGCCGACAACGTAAAGAACCAGAACCTCACATCCTACACGATCGAGGACAACGTGACCTGGGTCAAAGGCAAGCACTCGATGTGGTTCGGGGGGTCGGTGCGGCGGGAGTACAACAACGTTCGCGAGTTGCAGCAATCGCAGGGCTCGCACGATTTCGCCGAAAGCTGGACGGCGTTGTACGATCCGGCGGGAGATGAGGCAGTCTCGTTTACCGGCGTCGGCCTGGCGTCGATGGCTCTGGGACTGCCAACCTTTTTGTCGAATCAGTACAACCGCGGCTATTTCTACTTCCAACAGACGGAAGCGGGCCTGTATTTTCATGACAGTTGGAAGGTTTCGCCGCGGCTAACGGTGGAAGCAGGACTGCGGTGGGAGAAGTGGACACCCTACAAAGAGAAATTTGACCGCCTGGTCAACATTGACATCAATCACATCGCTGGCCAATTTCAGGTGATCACGCCGGGAAGCACGACGATGGAAAGCCTTCCGAACGTTCCACCATCGGCCCTGGCTTCGTGGGCGGCGCGCGGGCTGACTTGGAAAACGGCAAACCAGGCCGGACTGCCTTCCGCGCTGATTCCGGTCGACAATACCAACTTCGGGCCGCGGCTTGGCCTCGCATACAGGCTGACACCGAAAACCTCGATCCGGGCCGGTTTTGGCGAATATTTCTGGACGTTGCCGCTATCGCAGATCCTGCAGACGTCGCGGACGAACCCACCGTTGAATTTGCGCTATACCAACCAGCTCGGCTCGCTCGATGGAACCAGCACCTACGCGGTGCGCACGCTGCCTCAGCCGAATTACTATGTCGGCAAAGCGCAGGTGGATATCAACGGCGTGATCCAGATATCGCCGGGCGCGCAGTCGGCCATCCCGTTCGATTTTACAAATTGGACCGACAGCCGCGCGCGTGAATGGCAGTTCACGATCGAGCGCGAGGTGCTGAAGAACACAGCGCTGAGGCTGAGCTACATCGGCGGCCACGGTTCGAACCTCGAGCAGCGGGTGGGTCTGAACAATCAGGAGGCGCAGTACAACTATCAGGCGCGTACTGGATTGCAAGTACCGAGCCGGCTCGACCTGCTGCGGGTCAATCCGGACTGGAATTTCGGCAACGGCGTGGTGGCCAAGGCGGGATACTCGAACACGCACTCCTTGCAAGTGCAGCTCGAGCGGCGTTATTCGAGCGGGCTGGCCTTTCAATGGTTCTATACGTTCACGCGCTCGCTGACAACCACGGACGCGGGCGCCTCCACCAGCGGCAACGGCGGAATAAATGATGCAGCCGGGCAGCCGCAAGTTCCTGAGAACATCCAGTTGCTCGGCGAGCCGAATCTCAGCTTTGACCAACGGTTGCGGCTTCAATATTACAACTCGACGCAAATACCCCCGCATCACATTCGCTGGAATGGTATCTACGATCTCCCGTTCGGCAGGGGCCAGCGATTTGCAAAGGGTGTCTCAGCGCTGATGAACGCGGTGGTTGGCGGCTGGCAGCTTGCAACCATCGGCGACTGGCGGAGCGGAACCTGGCTGAGCGTGAACGCGAGCGAGTACATGTTCGGCAATCCAGCCCTAAGTCCGGACCAGCGCCTGACTCTGACGTTCAACGGCAGGCCGCAGAGATTGTATTTCGCCGGCGATTTCAATCCATTGCTCGCAACCAATGTCTCGCAGCAGGCGCTGCAGGCTCTGGTTCCGGTGAACCGGGGGGCGCGCGTGATCCATCCGGTCGGGGCGGCGTTCGACAACCGCCTGCCCCAGCCGCTGGCCAACGGGACTGTGAGGAACACATCGATCACGGACACGCTCAGCTGGAATTCGCGGGCGTTCTTCCAGGGCCCGAGGGCGTGGAACACGGACGTGTCGGTCTTCAAGAATTTCAGCTTTACCGAGTCGGTGAAACTGCGATTCACGGCCGATTTCTTCAACTTCTTCAATCACCCGAATGACTTGAGTCCCAACAGCACGACTGGGCTGCAGGATCTGAGCCAGCAGACCAATGAGCCGCGGATCATTCAGTTTTCGCTGCGCCTTGCGTGGTGACCGGTTTTCACCGCAGTGAGTGCCGCAGGCATGCGCGGACTTACTCTACCTCGATCGCCGCGGTCCTGGTCTGCCCGCTGAGCAAGTCCTTCACTCGCAGGGTCCACGTGCCCCGCACGTCATTAAAGGCGACCGGGAACAGCTTCGACGCACGCCCGTGCGCTGCTAATAAATTGCCCGAATAATAGTCCACGATTTTTCCCGCGGGATCGATCACGTCGAGATGGAGGACGTGCGTCGCCGCCGGCGATCTGCGTGCGAACATCATCCCGATCTGCGCGGATTCACCTCGGCGGACGCGCGCGGGAGCCGACATTTCGAGATCGGAAAACGCTATCGGGGTCACTGTAAAGATCGCCGGTTCGTACGGGTCGAGTGTGACGGTAAGGTCCTTCTGCTTGCCAAGTGGCTTTGAGGCCCGCGTATCGTAGACATACATCTCTCCTGGTAAAGACAGTCTCACAGCGCGCGGCTTGGCGAAACGGTCATTCGACTTGAACTCAGGAGGGCCGAGTTCATCCACGCGCAACTGCGGATTGGTGAGCAGTCCGAGCACGGTGACACCGCCGTTGCGGAACAAATGAGTCTCGATGCCAACCGGATGCTGGCCGGATGTGTCGGCGACAGTGAACTCCGGCTGTACGCCGCCGCCGGCCAGCAACCGGCGCGCGGTTTCGCGAACCGGCCCTTCCTTGCCGAGCAGCCGGTTCTGGTGGTAATTCAGTGTGTCTTCCGCAATCCGAATCACCTTTCCGGGCGCCAGCTGCATCAACTCGGGCCAAAATGGTTTGTTGAGTTTGCGGCTGTGCTCATCGAAGATGCCCGGCTCGCCATCACAGATCACGGTCCCGCCTTGCTCGACGAAGGCCCGGATTTCACTCCGTTCCGCAGCCGACAGCGCACTCGAGCGCGGCAGAACCAGCACCCGATACCCGTGTTGGATGAGTTCGCCCTGCGCAATCTGGCGGTAGGCGACGAAATTGTATTGCAGACCCAAGTCTTCGATCAGCCGGCACCAGGATTCGCGCAGCCGCAAGAAATCATTGTCCCGGCGCTCATCCGCGCTCGACCGCCGCAAGGCCCAGGCGTCGCCTTTGGGTTTCTGGGCCAGCATCCATTCCGTTCGCATACTCGCCTGTGAGTAATGGATCGCAATCGGGTCCGCCAGTCGCGTGCTGTTGATCAACAAAGCCGCAATGCCGCCACGGAGTTCGTTGTAGTACGGCGCCGCCTCGCGGCCGCGGTCGCCCACGGCGTCATCCTTGGAAACGAAACCATTCTTGCCATCCCAGATAATCAGCCCGCGATTACCGTGCAATAGCTCATACCACACGCGATGCTTCTCCCAGGGACCTTGCGCGAAAGCGGTGGTCACCACGGCGATGCGTGGATTGATGGACCGGAGGATCTCGATATTGTTGCCGATATCGTAGGGTTCGATCGCCGTGACCGACTGCGCGATCCGATAGTAGTCGTATCCGCCCCAGCCGGGCATTTGGCCGCCGGCGATTCCGGCGTACGCATCCGGATCAGCCGAGCGCACAGCTTCCACGCCCATCTTGAGGGCCCCGGCGTAGGCGATGTCCATCCACTCCTTGAAATCCGCCCATGCCGAGAAATTGTCGTCCGTGCGTTGCATGGCTTCGTTCGTGGTCGCCGGCATGACCAGGTCCCAAGAGGTGAAGTTCGTTCCCCACTGCTGGTTCAGCGCGGCCAGTGTTCCGTAGCGCTCCTGCAGCCAGCGGCGCATGGGTACGAGCGATTCATCTGAGAAATCGAAGTCCCAAAAGGCTGCCAGATCGGCGATCCCGGATTCATCGCCCAGATCGTAGAACACCGGCCGGTAAGGCGAGAACCGCTTCACGCACTCGACCAATCGATCGTGTATATTGCGAAGCCAGACGGTATCGGAAAGACTCGGGCGCCGCTTGAACCCCGCCAGGCTACTGGGATCCTTCCGATAAAGCTCCCTTGCTTCATTGAACAGCCAGTTGACCGGTCGATCCGGGAACCAGCGATGATAGGCCGAGTAGAAGTCCGTCGCAATATTCTCCGCATACCAGCGCACGTCGTTGTCGAGCAGGAAATTCGGCGGGCTCACGCTCTTTCCGCCGTGCTGGCCGCCGTTGATACCCAGCGTTTTAAGTAGACGCACCTGCCCGTCGGTGTGCGGCTGCCACATCATGATGATGTAGTCGCTCCACTGCCGCTCTGGAGGCCGCGCGATAAAAGTCTCTTCCGCGTCTTCCTCGCGCTGATCCGGTTGGCCCTTCTTGTTGCGTCCATGGAACGAGAAGTGTACGTGAAGAATGTTTTTCATGGCCGCGCTGCGCCGCAGGTCCAGTGAGAAGCCAATCTGATCTTCATCGGTCAGCTCGAAGGGAATCTTGCGATCATCGACGAGACGGCCGTGTGAGTCAGTCCAGGTAATCGCCAATTGACCGCTTCCCGTGGCCAGCGCATTCGTCCGGTAGGTTACATCGACGACGGAACCACACTCGAGCGCTTGCGCGGGGAGAACGATCTTTCCGGCAACACCAGGCGCGGCCAAGGCAGCGGAAGCCAGCACGGACAGAACAAGATCGCGCATCACGAAGCAAGTATATGACAGCCTGTCAGTGATATCCCGCTAAGGGAGTTTTGAAGTAAGGTTACCCAGTCAAAGTTCGCCGTCGGAGCTCTTGAAGGAGTGGCACTGGATGTATAATTGAGGCCGGTCCGGAAGCCAACAATGAAAGCCCGGCTTAGACCATCGCTTCGCCCTGAAAAAAGCGCGAGGGCTGAGCCAGGCAAACTCCAACCCCCAATAAGAGCCCGCGTACTGCGGCAGGAGAAAGGATGGAACCAATGAGCTCAAGCGGAGCGCATCCACAGAAAGGCGTAAAGACCTCAGTAGTTGCCAGGGCCAGCCTCTCGAGCGACGCGGTCGCGAAGATCTCAAACGAACTGCGTCAATTGCTCGCGGATGTGTTCGCCCTTTATTTGAAGACGAAAAAC
>QHXU01000519.1:0-1920 GCA_003223065.1 Acidobacteriota bacterium
CGACTTTCGTCACCGAGAGCTCGCTGGTTTTGTCCGGCACAAGGATTACGGAAACCCTGGGGTTTGCCTTACGTTTTTCCGCGAGATTACGCAAGCCTGCGACTGTGCGGCTAGTCCGTAAGACAATGATTTAATTGCCTCAAATCTCCTAGCGGTTGTTGCGGTCTTGAAATTCCGGTTTTCTAATAAAAAATGTGCCTTTGGTGGTCCGGAAAAAGCTCGACATAATCAACTGCGACGCGCGCTTAAGTCGGCAACGCTGTCAGCCGCATGTGCCCTCGCAACCGGAATGCAAGAGCCAACAGAAAGATTCCGAAAATCAGGGCGTACGCCCCAATCCACAGCACAATGGCCAATGCTCCAGCGCCCGGTGCGAACAGGATCAATAAGCCGAACAGCGCGGAAAGAACTCCCATCAAAAGCAGGAGCCATTCGTTTGCAATTACCTTGCGGAGGCGAATGCCCGCCACAATTTCAAAGACTCCAGTGAAGATCGCCCAAAACGCGATCACGTAAAGCAAAGCTATTGCAGTGATCGCATGCCAGGCGAACGTGAGTACGCCCGCAATAATCCCGATCACACCTTCAATGAGGAGTGCCCAGTGGTGTGAGGCGACTCTGAAGAACACGAGGACGTTGAACAGACCGTCAAGCAAGGCGTAAGCTCCGAACAAAAGCACAAGTGTTACAAGCGTGACACCCGGAACGAAAAATGTCAGCAATCCGAACAGTACGGCCGCCAAGCCTCGCAGAGCCAGGGCCCACCAGTTTCTTGCAATCGTGTTAAGCATACTGAACCTCCACCGGTAAAGATGATGCTACACAACATCGAAGTCAAGCTACAGTCTAGATGAGTCATGGACTTTGCATCCAAACCCAGGACCTGATGAGTGGTCCAGCGGCTTCCGGCGTCGCCGGCCAAGTGTATAAGAACCTTGGCGCGCGGAATTACTTCGCCCAGGAACGCGCGCATAGCCGCTAGCGTTGATCGCAGTAAACACCTAAAGTCGCTCAACGAAACGCGGCGGCAGCGTCCTGGGCGCACTTAGGGGACGCTTGAAGGAGTGTGAATGCTCCGTAGCCGGCAAGGTATCCGTGGCCGGCCCCGACAACCACATCGCTCAAGAAGTGCAAGCCGAGTACGATACGAGAAAGTCCCACGCTCAAGGCACAGAACAGAAGGGCGGCGAATACCGAAGGGTAAGACAGACCCAACGAGACCGCCACCGCAAACGCGGTGATTGTGTGGCCTGAAGGGAACGAGAAACGGTCAGGGGGGAGAAGCTCGGACCAACAGTGCGGCTCGATCTCGCAAGGCCGCTTCCGGGCGACGATTCTCTTGAGCGTTCGGAAGATCACGATTCCGGTGGCTGCGGCGAGACTGGCGGCGAGCAGCGCGGCGTAGCAGTCGGAACCCCGCGAGGCAAGCACGACGATTCCGCAAAACACCCACAACCATCCGTCTCCACCGCGAGTGGCCATCACCATCCACCAACGGACCCATCGTGGCGGCCGCCACCGGTTCACTCGCCGCATCAGCCGGTAATCCGGCGCAACCAGTCGAGCGATTGTATTCGAGAACGTGGTCATGCCGCCTCCGCACGCCATCCCGGTGAGGGAGTGACGCATCCCAGCCGACGCGCCCAATACCGGGCGAACGCCCGTTCCTGAGCCACATTTACCAGAGTCACTAGTGGAACGGCGAGGAGAAGCGGTATCAGGCTCAGTCTCCAAAGCCGCTCGCGGATCGAGGAGCAGCCGATCTCGAGAACGGCACGGGTTAGTTTCGAGAAGCGGCCGGACTCGCCGTGCACAACACCGCGTGCATGCCGCAAGCCCCACAGGAACTCGCCACGGTCGCGCGCTCCGCGGACTTCCGTAAAGGTGCTGCCAAGCGAGAAGGTTGTATGCGCATCACTG
>QHXU01000519.1:1987-2483 GCA_003223065.1 Acidobacteriota bacterium
CCATTCCGCGTCTCCATAGCCGGGACATACTGCTCGAACAGAGCAAAGTCGTGGTCGTTCCGGGACCCGGTCAGGCGGGAAAAGGCGTGATTGATGCTAAAGAAGAGCTGACGCTCGCGAAGGTACGCAATCAGCGCATGGAAATCCGTCCGGCGCCGCTGTAGTTCCGTGTGGTCTCGCTCTTCCATCGCATAGACTCCCATGTGGAAGCGGGTCCCGCTCGGCATCACACCGGATACCTCTTCGCTCAGAAAAAAGTCCGCGTAACGCCGCAGCGACTCGGCTGCGTCGATCGAATCGTGATCCGTGATGGTAACCAGGTCCATGCCGCGGCGCTTCAGCGTGGCATAAACTTCCTGCGGATCGCTGTAGCTCTCGCGGCAGATCCGTCGCAGCACGGGGACCGTACACATTCCTGAATGAGTGGTATGCACGTGCAAATCGCAACGCATACCTACTCTTAGCGCGCAAACAGTTACAGTTGGATGTTTTTAAC
>QHXU01000082.1:0-1725 GCA_003223065.1 Acidobacteriota bacterium
AAAATCACGTTGCCGCTGGCGCGATCCACCAGACTTATTTGCATCGTGACGTGCATCTGGACGGCGGCGGCGCGGCCTGTGACGGGGTCGAAAATAGTGGGATAGGAGATGTAGTTGACCACCGCTCCGCGGAGGATTGCGTCAGCCTTGTTCGGATCAGGAACGATTCGATAGCGCGTGCGGGTGATGAATTCGCGCGAGATCGCCTCCGGCAGCCGGTCGGTGAGCTTGTAGCGCGTGGTGACATTGCCGAACGCAGGAATGCATATGGTTTTGACGTTTTTCGGCACCAGGTCCGCGTGCCCGGCGACGTGATACCCGCAGGAACCGAAAACGAGCGCCGCCACAGCGAGGCCCACTCTCACAATGTCTCCCGAGCGACCGCCAGCGCGTTTTCCGCCGCGAGCCGGAGATTGTCGGTTACCACCCAGAACCAGCACGCGCGCGCCTGCTTGCGATCCTGCGCGATCGCACCCACGCTCAATCCACTCTGTCCGGCAGCGCCGACATTCGAGGGAGGGTCGTCCGGGCGCACGTCGATGCCCGTCTCCGCCAGGGCCCGGCTCAATGCCTCGACGCCCGGGTTCTCCTCGAATTCCACCCACACGGAAAAGCTGTGCCCGTGAAAAACCGGCGCCTGGATGAGACGCAGCGACGGCATCGGAACGCCGGGCCAGGACGCGAGCAGCGACGCAAGGTGTCTCTCGATTCTCTGCTCGATCCCCTCCAGGGGCTCCAGCGCCTCCTCGCCGTATCGCGCCAGCATATTGAACCCAAGCTGCGTATCGAAGACATCGGTTTTGAGCTTCTGAAACGACAGGACGGCCACGGTCTGCTGCTGCAACTCTTCGAGGCCACGCTGGCCGCGCTCGCTCGCCGGTTCGAAGATGTGGGCGATCGACTTGCGGATCGTCCCGAGCCGGGAAAGCCGCGCCAGCAGCATCACCAGCGCAATCGACGCGGGATGTGCGATCACCTGAACCGACCCCGGCTGTATGTGCACGGGGCCGGGCTCAGCGGAGGGAGCGCGCAGGCGCGCAGCCGGCTGTTCCTCGAGGGCCGCGGTCAGATCGATCAGCGCGGGTCCGCCGGCGGGATTCACTTTGAGCGTGCGTCGGCTGGAGGCGGGCGAGCCGGCGAGAAAAGCCACCCGCGCGCCCTCAAGGTTCTCCGCCGCCAGCGGCGTCATCACCACGGCTTCGTCTTCACCGGCGCTGAGCAATGCCACACCGTCGACATGCGTCGAAATCAGTTGAATCCGCAGCGCGGGTTTTGCCCCGCCCAGAAGTTCCCGAATCTCCTTGGCCAGCAGCGTATCGCCGCCCACCACGGCCACCATCGGACGTTCCACGGAGTTAGCCAACTTGATGCTCCGGATCGCGCTGGGCCGGCTTCAGACGCCGCCTGATAATACCGCCCACACGAAATGCGATGCCGCTCCCGACGTAGAAGATGGTCATCAGCAGCAGCACCGGCTGCGAAAAATTCCAGATGAGGTAAATGAAGCTCCCGATCACCACGAAAATCAATGACGAGCGAGGCCGCGTAAGGCTCATGTCCTTGAAGCTCGGGTAGCGCCAGGTGCACACCATCAGAAACGACAACAAGCCCAGCAGCACCACCCACGCCGCTGAAAGCACCCACCCGCTGATCGGCGCCCCATCGCAGGCGTAGACGATGCTGGCGACGGTGGCGGCGGCCGCCGGGATCGGCAAACCGACGAAA
>QHXU01000082.1:1838-9408 GCA_003223065.1 Acidobacteriota bacterium
CCGCCGGAGATATTCGAGTATGACGGCGTTCAAGGGAGGCTCAACGAACTGCACTCCCCAGGTGAAGGCGAGCGCCGCCGGTGCAATCCCGAACGTGATGACGTCGGCGAGGGAGTCCATCTCGCGCCCGAAATCGCTCACCGTGTTGGTCATGCGTGCGATGCGCCCATCCAGGCCATCGAGGAACACAGCCACGCCGATTGCGATCGCCGCTTTCTGGAAGTGAGCGCTCGCGACGGCCGAACCCTGCGCCATCTGCATCGCTCCCTGAAACACCTCGAGCAAGGCGTAGAACCCCAGGAAGACATTGCCCGCGGTGAACAACGTGGGAAGCGCGTAAGCAGCGCGGCGCGGGCGGTGATCCGGGGAGCGCGGGCGGATGAAACGCTGGTGTAGTGTCAATCTGGTCATGCCGCCCCTCGAGAGGCCTCTCTCTTGCGAGCGATGACGCTGGAGCCGGCCGCGACGTGGTCCCCGACGCGCACGGTCACTTCCCACTCCGGTCCCAGAAACACATCCACGCGCGACCCGAACTTAATTAATCCCACGCGTTCGCCCGCGGCCACATGATCGCCGGGCTTCTTGTAACAAACGATGCGCCGCGCGATGAGGCCGGCGATCTGCTTGAACACCACCCGTGTGGGCGTTCCATCGACGGCTCCTTCCACCGTGATGGTGTTCTGCTCGTTGGAGTGGCTGGCCTGCTCCTTGCTCGCCACCAGGAAGCGGCCGGTCTGATAGCGCACGTCAGCGATCTTGCCGGCGATCGGCGTGCGGTTTACATGCACGTCGAAGACATTGAGGAAAATGCTCAACCGGTTCGCCCCCTCGTCGGGCTTCACCGCGACTACTTTCCCATCGGCAGGCGACACTGCCACCGGACCCGCCGGAACCTGGCGCTCCGGATCGCGAAAGAAGTACAAACAAAACGCCGCCAGGATGTATAGTGGCACGGCGAACGGCCAGCCAGCCAAATATGTGACAAGGACGCCGGCGGCGGCCAGCGCAGCCGCGTAATAAATACCGTAAACTACCACTTCCCTTCTATTGTCGCCGTACAATACTCCTGATGTCTATTGTTGCCGGGGTGGATTTCGGGACGCTCAGCGTGCGTGTTTCGATCGTCGACAGCGCCACGGGGCGCCTGGGCTCGGCCACCGCGGATTATCCGCTATTGCGCAAGCGGGATGACGCGGATCACGCAACGCAGCGGCACGAAGATCACCTTCGCGCGCTGGCCGAAGCGATGCCGAAAGCGCTGACGCAAGCAGGCGTCTCCGGCGACGCCGTGGAGGCCATCGCGCTCGACACGACCGGCTCCAGCGTCATTCCTGTCGGCGAGCGCCTGGTTCCGCTGGACGATTATTACCTGTGGTGTGATCACCGCTCCTGGCGCGAGTCGGCGGAGATCACGGCCGCCGCGCGCGCTCGAAAACTCGCGGCGATTGATTGGTGCGGCGGAGTCTACTCATCCGAGTGGGGATGGTCGAAGCTTCTGCACTGGCTGCGGAACAACCCCGGGAAACGCGCGGGCTTCGTTACCGCGCTCGAGCATTGCGACATGATTGCAGCGGTGCTGTGCGGCATCGATGATCCCGCCCAAGTTCCCCGCAGCGTGTGCGCCATGGGCCACAAGTGGATGTGGAACCCTTCGCTCGGCGGTCTGCCTCCCGAGGAGTTCCTGGTCCAAGTGGACCCGCTGCTCGAGGGCGTCCGCGGCAAAATCGCGGGCCGCTACGCTACTTCGGACAAACTTGCGGGCAGGCTTTCCGCGGAGTGGGCGTCCAGGCTCGGGCTGCGCGCCGGGATTCCGGTGCCGACGGGCGCATTCGATGCGCATTGGGACGCTATCGGGTCGGGCATTCGCGAAGGCGACGTTGTGAACGTGGTCGGCACCTCGACCTGCATCATGGCGATGGCCCGGCAGGCCGGACTGATCCCTGGGGTGTGCGGTGTGGTGAAGGGCTCGATCCATCCGGACTATTTCGGGATAGAAGCAGGCTTGTCCGCCACCGGCGACATTTTCGACGGGATCGCGCGCCGGGCGGGCAGCTCCGTCGCGGCGCTTTCAGCGAGCGTGGAAAATTATCGAGCCGGGCAGACCGGGCTGCTGCGGCTCACCTGGGATAACGGCGACCGCACGGTTCTGGTGAACGCGGAACTGGGCGGCGTGACACTCGGCTGGAATCTGGGCCACACAGCGCAGGATGAGTTATTCGCCGCGATCGAAGGCACGGCATTCCACACCCGCGTAATCCTGGAGCGGATGGCCGAACACGGCGTGCCGATCCAACGCGTGATTAATGGCGGCGGCATCCCGCAGAAAAACGCGACTCTGAACCGGGTCTACGCGAACGTGCTCAACAAACCGGTGCTGGTGCCGGCGGGCGAGGTAACCAGCCTGGGCTCGGCCATCTTCGCGCTATTGGCGGCAGGCGCTTTCCGAACGATCGAGGAGGCCCAGCAGGCGCTGTGTCCTCCCTGGAAGCGCATCGAACCGGATCCGCAAGAGGCGGCGGTGTACGAAAAGATGTTCGAGATTTTCCGCCGGCTGTATTTCGGCTTCGGAGAAGGCGAGATGCGCGACGTGCTCCCAAGACTCCGCGCCCTCCGGCAAACGGCCCTGGGAGCGTTCTAAATCGATAGCTCCTTATCGAGCGCCGACATCACGCGGCGGTACTCGCCGTCCGAGTGCAAACTGCGCACCGCGTTGCGAATCTGGGCGCGCACTGCGCGTTTCCCCGACGACTGGCCGACAATGACGAGCAGCACGCGCGCTTTATCGCCGTCGGAATTGATACGTTCCGCCGAGCGCACGGCCTCGATCAGAGTCGCTTCCCCAAGGTCGCCGCGGCCGACGAGCGTGGTGAGCACGCGCGCGTGATCCCCGGATGAATTCACGCTGTTCGCGGCATCGAAGTAGGCGCGGCGCACGGCGTCGTCCTCCTTCCAGTAAGCGACCGCATGCACCAGAACGCGCGCCTTGTCACCATCGGAGTGGATGGCGGCGCTGGTACGGAGCGCGTCCGCCAGGGTCTCTTTTTGATCGGCGCCCGCCGCGATGACCGCCATCAGAACGCGCGAACGATCTCCGGCCGAATTAATCGACTCCACCGCGCGGAAGAACGGCCGGCGCATATCTTCGTTGCCGCGGTAATGCGCCGCCAACTCGATCAGCACGCCGGCTTTGTCCCCGTCCGACGCGATGCCTTCCGCCGAGCGCGCCGCCGCGGCCAGCGTTGCGCGCGACGGATCCTGCTCCGCGAATTTAATCAGGACGCGCCGCCGGTCGCCGCTCGAATGAATCGTCGAAACCGCGTCGAACACGTAATCGCGCAGATTGTCCTTCAGCGTGTAGGGAGCCAGAAAAATAAGCGTGCCGGATTTATCGCCATCCGATTGAATGTTTCGCACCAGGCGCAGCAGGTCCTGAAACTGCGTTGTGCTGAGGTTGCCGATGGGAACGAGTTCCTGAATATACCGGCGCCTGGATCCGTTGCTCTGTATCTTCGCAATTTCAGCGAGCACAGCCTGCGCGCCGCCCTGCCGCAGGATGCGCCGCACGCGGGCCGGAGCGTCGATACCGGTCTCGCGCAGCAGTTCCGGAATCACGGACCTGAGCCAGGCGCGGCCTTCATCATCGAAAGGCTTCTCGCGCCCATCGACCAGATAGCGGCGCGAGATCTGGCCGGATCCGTCCGCCATCGCCTGGTAGCGGCGGCTGGAGAATCCGCGCGACTCCTCGAACGAGAACCAGCCTCCGGGCGAGATGCTCTTGATATCGGATTCGTCATCGGTGAATTCGATCTCTCCCGACATTCGCAGATCCCGCGAGCGCAGCCCATCGCTCCAGTGCCAATCGACATTTCGCGAACCAATGTGCCTGGATTCGTTGATGCTCGAAGATGGCGGCGATGGCGGGGTCTGGGGCGCCCACGCGAGGGGCTCGGGCGGAGCAAGCGGCAGTGGTGGCGGCCCAGGGGCGATCGCCGGCAAGCCCGGCGCGAATGGGGCGGCCGGCGCTGGTGGAGTTTCGGCGGTGCGACCAAGCGGCGCGGGGCGTGCTGGAGCGATGGCGGGCGCGGGCAGTGCCGGAGCGATGGCGGGCGCCTGCGGTGGTTGGGGCGGCTCGGGCGGCTGCGCGACGGATGCCTGCTCGAAGGATTCGGCAAGCGGCATGGCGAACGCAATCAACGCGGGCGTCTTCGACGCGGCCCACAGCAGCGCCGCAAGGACAACCACGACGGCGGTGAGGCGAGCTTTCAAGAGACGTGTTCCAGTGTGACGAGTCTTATCCAGAAGCATTTCGACCCTCCTGGCCAAATGTGATCTTTCCTCTGCTGCGGCGGCCGCAACCAGCGAACCCCGGAGGCCACCGGCCAGCTCGACCACGCGCGTAAGGCACGCAGCGTACGGCCGCGAGCGGCCCGTCGCCGCAATCACGAAATCATCGCAGGCGATCTCGCGCTCCAGATCGAGGCGGCGCGTGATCCAACGGACAACGGGATGAAATACGAACAGCGCTTCGAGTACGCGTTCGAACACCAACGCAAAATCGTCCCGCCGCGCCAGGTGCGCTGCCTCGTGAAGGCCGATCTGGTCCAGTTCGTCCTGCCGCAGTTCGGCCAGCAGCCGCGCCGGAATCAGGATCGAGGGACACCACAAACCGGCGGCCATCGGGGTCGCGATGCCTCCCGACGCGGCCAGACGAACGCGCCGGCGTGTGCCACAAAGCGCAAGCCACGTTTCGAGACGGTCGGTCAGATGAGCAGGCGCGGGGAACGAGCGCGCCTTCCGGCGCTCCAGCAACACGCAGCTGGCCGCGAGTCTTGCGAGCAGCAACAGGGCGGCTGCCGCCCAGGCCATCGCGATCCAGACTAACCACCGGCCCCCGCCGATCTCTATCGGGAATGCCGGCCAGCGCGAGGGCGGCGGTGTATCCGCTACGGCGGCTGGCCCGGCGGCGGCGATCGATTCGGGGATAGCCTCTATCGATGCCGTATCGATCGCGGGCGTAGGATCGAATACCGCAGGCGGTTCGGCGGTGCGAAAGTGGATGGGAAGATAGAACACCGGCAGCAAGACTACGACCAGCAGGGCCGCCCACCAGATTGCGTACCGCGTTGCCGCGTTCAGCGCACGGCGCGGCGTGAGCCGCAGCAGCACGCCGACCACGCAGGTCACGATTGCGCCAAGGATGGCGCCGTTCAAGAGTGCCGCAAGAACCGTGCTCATGACTCTTCTTCCTCGATACGCTTCCGCAAACGCCGCAGTTCCTCCGGAGCGACCTTTTTTTGCTCCAGCAGGTTGAGCATCAGCAGCTCCGGCGAGTTTTCAAAAAAACGCCGCACCAGGTGAGTCACGGCGTTCTCGCGCGCTTGTTCGCGTCCCACTACCGGCAGGTAAACGAAGGCGCGACCCTCCTTGTTGTGCCGCACATAACCTTTGTTTTCAAGGATGCGCAGGGTGGTGAGAACGGTGGAATAAGCTAACGGAACATTTTTGGGAAGGCTTTCGACCACGTCCGAGACGGTGGCGGAACCCTTCCGCCATAACACTTCCATCAGCCGGAGTTCGGCGTCGGTCAGGCCGGGAGATTTTTTTCTCGCCATGGCCGGGCTCCTTCAATTAAGGAATTAATATTTAAACTTTATATGAGACTTACAGGGTTGTCAATGAGCTGAAGCGGCGCAACTCGGCGGAGCAGTTAAGGAAGACTATTCTTTTTTCGCAGGTGCGTTGAACGAACGCTCAACCATATCGTGTACGTCCGTCGAAACACCATGGTCGCGCCACAGCCAGCGCATCATCTCCGGAAAAACGGTTGCGAGCATCTTCTGGCCATGCCGTTGGATGCCCCAGGAGTAGTTGACGTCGTAGCCTTTTTCGGTGAGGGCCTGCTGCATCCGGACGTTCTGATAGAACCAGTCGCGGGTTTGATCATAGCTTCCGTCGGCTCTGAGCCCCCGGTTGTCATTCCGGCCGTCGACCAGGAAGACTCGGAGCGGTTTCTTGTCGCTCTTGCTAATGATGTCGGGATATGCATTTCCGCCGCGAATATTGGTGAAGCTTCCGACGTTGCTGAGCACTTTACGGAACTGATCCGGGCGCTCCCAGGCTACCGTGAACGCGGCAATTGCGCCTGAACTCGACCCGCCAATCCCATGCCGCTCGGGATCTTTCGAAATGTTGTAGTCCTTGTAGAGCGCCGGCAGCAATTCATCCACGATCACTCGGGCGTATTTGTCATCGAGGGTGTTGTACTCGGTGGGCCGGTTCGTGTCGCGATCGCCCCAGTTGCCCGGGACCGGCTCCGGCTGATCCGGACGCCGGCCCGGATTGATGAAGACGCCGATCATGACAGGAATCTCGCGGCGGTAGATCAGGTTGTCCATCACGACTTGCGCCCGGATGTCTCCCTCCGGAGCCTTGAAGGCCTGCCCATCGTTGTAGATCATCAGACTGGCGGGAGTGGAGGGATCGTATTGCGCCGGCACATAGATCCAGTACGTATGCTGCGTGCCGGGATAAGCCTGGCTTGGCAGCGTAAAGGGCCCACGAATCTCGCCCTTAGGAACTCCGTCCTGCACGAGTGCATCCGGAGCGAGCCGGTAATAGATGTCGGTGTTCGGCGTCTCTGCCATCGGGGGACGCTGGGACGGCGGCTGCGCCGATGGTTGCGATGTCCCTGGTGTCTGCGCGAAGGCTGCGGTCGTGAGCAGCGCGAGCGTGAAGAGGCTGCGTACCAGCATGCATTTACTCCGTCTTTCTAGCCAGCAGTTTCTTGATGAGATTTCCGGTGACGTCGATGGTGCGCCGGTCGCAGATCGCCAGCGGTGTGAAGCCGCGCGCGTCCTTCATATCGAGCCGGGCGCCGTGGTCGGCCAGGAACTGAACCACTTCGTCAATTCCGGTCGTCTTTGGACCAATATGACTCACCGCGGCATGCACGGCAGTCTGGCCCGACTGATTGGTGGCGTTGATATCGCCGTCCAGTTCGAAAGCCACCTTTACCGCCTCGACATTGGCGCTGCCCGCCGCTGCGATCAGCGCAGTTGTTCCGTCCTGCGTTTTTAGCGATGTGTCCGCGTGAGCGGCGATGAGGGCGCGCATCACGTCCGCGTGTCCCGCCCGCGCAGCCAGTAGAAACGGAGTGGCCGCGATATTGTTCTGCCGGAACGGCCCGCCGCCACCCGGAACCGGGGGCATCCTTTCCAAACGGGCGTTCAGATCAGCGCCGCGCGCCAGCAACTCCTTAACGAGCGCGAGCTGGCCTGACTGCGCCGCCATATGCAACGGCGTCATTCCGAAACGATCCTTCACGTTCGGCTGAGCACCGTGCTCAAGCAGAAATTTCCCCAGCGCTTCATGCCCGCTGGCCGCAGTCACGATCAATGCGTTGGACCCATTCGGCATGTGGGAGTTGATATCGACGCCCGCGGCGAGCAATGCGTTCGCTGATCCGATATCGCCCTGCTGCGCCGCGAACAGCAGCGGCGTAAAGCCGGACTTGGACGCGGCCCTTGGATCCGCGCCCTGCTCGATCAAAAGCTGGACGATATCCGGATGC
>QHXU01000083.1:0-515 GCA_003223065.1 Acidobacteriota bacterium
TATGGCGGCATAGGACTCGCAATTGCGCTCGCGTATGCCAAGAGCCTTCTCTACGGCTACTCGAAGGAGTCTTGGTATCAGGTCAACGTCCCTTTGTTGTTCGGAAGCCTCGTCCTGCTGTCTTTCACAGTGCTTGGGGTGCGAGCCGTGTTCGTCCTTCCGATATCGAATCCCTCCAGCTGGATCTTTCGTATCACTGCTGTTTACAGACCCGCGTCCTATTTCGCCGCGGTGCGGAAATCGCTATTCGTCCTCACTGCCATTCCGGTCTGGATAGTCTCGGCGATTCTTTACTTCGCCATCTGGCCCGGCAGACCTGCGTTGGAGCACATGGCCGTGCTGGTACTAATTGGAATCCTGCTCGTCGAGAGGTCGCTCCACAAGTTTCGGAAGATCCCTTTCGCCTGCTCGTATCTGCCCGGTAAAGCGAATCTCAAGGTCGCGCTGGGTGCATACGGGATTCTGTTCATGTTCGCAGCCGACGGTGGTGTTCACATCGAGTTCTGGGCTCTGCA
>QHXU01000083.1:553-8026 GCA_003223065.1 Acidobacteriota bacterium
CTCGCAGCCGCCGTCTGGGCGCGCCGGCGCACGGCCGAGTTCGCTAGGGATCCGTATAACCGGATTCAGTTCGAGGACCTCCCCGCCGCCGAAGTCTTCGCTCTCGATCTCCGGCGAGACGGGGCATGGTCCGGCGACGAGGCATATGTTGATGCCATCGATCCGCACTTCGGCCGTTCACTCGGCGCGCGAGTCAGACCGTTTGCGATCGGAGCGCTCCTGCTGATCCTGTCAGGTATCGTTTACGAACGTGTGGGCGAGTGGCGGGACCACAAGCGCTTCCCGCAAATCGGCCGCTCATTCGACATCGGTGGCAGATCGCTAAATATCTATTGTTCGGGTGAAGGGGAGCCGACGGCGATTCTGGAAAGCGGCCATAGCATGCCCGGCTTCAGTTGGGTTTTGATCCAGCGCGAGATCGCAAAATTCACCCGCGCGTGCTGGTACGACCGCGCCGGTAGTGGTTGGAGCGATCCCGGCCCGGATCCGAACTGGAGTGCTTCCATCGCGCGGGATCTGCACAAGTTGCTGCAGGCCGCACGCATTCCCCCGCCGTACCTGCTGGTAGGCCACTCCATGGGAGGCTTCACCGTACGCGTGTACAACGGGCTCTATCCCGCCGACGTGGCCGGTATGGTGCTCGTCGATTCCTCGCACGAAGACACAATCAGCAGGATTCCGGAAACGACTACGCCGCAGTATCTACTGGATATCCAGAAGCTTTTTCTGGAGGTTTTCGGCCCAATCGGGCTGCTCCGCCTTAGCGCAGACGAACCCGATACGCTGCCAAGAGGGCTGACGCGAGAAGAATGCGCGACGATCTCGAGTTTGGTGTGGCAAGTCAAATCGCAAGTGGCGCAAGTACGCGAACGGCCGTTGATCGCGAGCGCTGAACAGGCGCGGGCGGCCGGCGGCCTCGGAACCCTGCCGCTGGTCGTCCTGACGGGAGGTAAATCCTATACGAATCCCGGGCATCAAAAAGCCTGGGTCGAACTCCAGGCCGGGCTGTCCCGCCTGTCCTCACGGGGAAGGCAGGTGGTTGTCGCCAATAGCGGCCATATGATCCCGTTCCAGGCTCCGCAATCCGTGATCGAGGCTGTTCGCGATGTGGTCACGGAGATCCGGAGGGATGGCTCATAGGCCCAACAGCTTCAACAACTCCGCCGCCTGATTCAGAAAGGCCGGAACATCCTCCGGCTTCACTCTCGTTTTCCTCCGGTAAACCGCGAGCCACTTGCCCGAACACTCTACAGTCACCGCAGCACGATCTTGCCGCTCGAAGTACTCTATCGGCGCAGCAGAGAAAAGGTGCTTCACTGATTCCCGACCGGGGCCAACCAGTTTGTAGCGCTCCGAAAACTTCGGATGCGAAGCGAACTCGATGCCTTGTGCTTGCGCCTCGCTGATCATGCGCTGGACCGCCTCCCATCTATCGCTCGATCCGACCATAGTCTTTCCCGCGCCCGCCAGCACGCCGGCGGCTTTCAGCGCAAACGCCGCCGCGTGTTCGTCGACAGGATGGTCCCGCGGAAGGAGCGTGAACGCGGGAAGCTCTCGTTTCAACGGGAAGCAGGCGACGGTCTGGGAATAGTCGAACCTGGTGCTGGCCGTGCTGCCCGTCCAGTACGAGTAATCGCACAGTGTCACGGCGTGGCCCTCGACCGCTCGGCTCATGACATTGGAAATCGAGTTGTGTACACCGATCGAGGCAAAGGCGAAAAGCGGAGTATCTGGCAACCCCCTCGCGGTCCAGGCCGCCCCGTCCGGCTCGAACGAAAAACCTTGGGATTCGGCTGCGCGAGACATTTGGCGCGTCCGCGTCCGGTTTCTCAACAGCGTCCAACAGATCGCGATGGCAGTGAAGACGAGGATGGCGCCAAAGATGTAGACGGTTTCCACGGAGGGTTACCGCGGCTCTGGAACCGACGGCTTCGCGTAGGCTTTGCGCAGCGCAGCGCGATACTCATCGAACAGCGAGTGGATTCCATCGAACTCGCGCTTCACTTGAGCGCGATAATCAGCGCGCGTCAGGAAATCGTACAGCAGCGCGGCCATCGCCTGCGCGTCTACGGTGAAGCCATGATGTCCCACGTCAGTAAGGGCGTCGGCCTCCATCTCGTAGGTGTGGTTCGCGGCGTTCGAAGAATGCGCGCTGAAGCCTATTCCAGGGAACGCGCTCGACACGCTCCCGGTTTCTTCGTAACCCTGGGGCTTGCCGGGCGTGTCGGCGATTTTCTCGGCGCCATAACGTTTCAGATAGGCGAACGCGACCTCAGCCAGCGAGGCTGCCGACACTCCGTCGCGCGTCTTGCCGTAATGATCAATCTTGACCTTGGTGCCGGTGGCCAGCGCGGCGGCCCGCGCGGCATTATCGGTAAACTCGCGCACCTGCTCCAGGTAAACTTCGTCCGGGTAACGGATGTAGAAGTCGGCGGCGGTGCGGTCGGGTACAACATTGGGCGCTGCGCCGCCCTCGGTGATCACGCCCTGGATGCGCGCCTCCGGGCGAATGCTGGAGCGGGCGGCATCGATGTTGTTGAACAGCTGAATCACCGCTTCTAGCGCGTTACGGCCGTTCCAGGGCGTCATCTGGTGCGACGGCGCTCCACTGAAGACGTATTTCACGCCGTCGATATTCAGGCAGCAGGTGCCGAAGCCCGGCGCCGGACGCGATGTAGTGCTGGTGGCGTGGCTGCGCACCAGCACGTCCATTCCGTTGAACACGCCCGCCTCGAACATGTCGGTCTTTGCGTTGGGCGGCATCATCTCCTCGCCCGGAGCGCCGAAAACCGTGATGCTGCCGGGCGCGTGCGTGCGATCGAGTGTTTCAGCGATGGCCACAGCCGCCGCGATGCCCACCGGGCCTTGTGCGCTGTGCTGGTCGCCGTGGAATGGCCGCGTTGTGCCACGCAGAGCATCGTACTCGAGGATGACGCCGAGGTTCGGGCTTCCCTGATTGCCCTTATAGCGCGCGACGAACGCGGTCTTGAGGTTGGCCACGCCCATGGTTACCTGGAATCCGTGCTGCTTCAGATATGTGGTGAGTTTCTCGACGGAGCGGGTTTCCTCGAATCCGATCTCGGGATGCCGCGTAATGTCGTCGGAAAGCGCCAGCAGTTCCTTCTCCATCAGCTCGCGGGCGCGCGCTGCCGCTTGGTCGCGCGCAGGATTGGCTGCTGAGAGGCGTTCCACAAGCGTTGGCACGTCGAGCGATCTTTCGAGCTCATTCATCTTGCGCAGCACATCGCGCGCGGCCTCGCGTTCGGTGGGCGTTTCCTGCGCGACCGCCGCTAGCGCCATCGCCAACAGAATCGGAATCCGTTTCATCGAACCTCCTACGATTAGGGCGTTACCTCTCCTCCGCTTTCCGATCGGCGGCTCCTTGCATCATCCGCTTCAAAAACATTCGGACAAACCGTTCGCCATCGACCAGGATTGGGTAGGCAGCATTGGCCTGTACTCGGGGGAAGTCGACAATCACAAATCGGTCGCCGCGCCACTCCGAGTGCTCGATGGTCAGTCGTAGGTTTGTCACGGTCGCCCCGTAAGTGAACTCGCCTTTGGTTTCGATGTCGACGCGCACCGGCCTGACCGTCTTGGCTATCAGCGGATTGATGGCAATACCGACAGCGAGCGCGTCGTGTATCGCCGCGCCGCCGGGACCAAATCGCTCGGCGAAACTGAGGTACGGCTCGGAAATCGCCGCGACGAACTTCGCTACTGCATCTGTGCTCTCATGCAAACGGGCTACGTCGTTTCGGGTCAAACGTGCCTGTGCGCAGGCCGTAAGATCCACCATCAATATTGGAACGCCTGACTCGAACACGACTTTCGCGGCTTCGGCGTCGTGGTAAATGTTGGCTTCCGCCGCGGGCGTCGCATTCCCGGCGCCCACCGTTCCTCCCATCAGGATGATCTCTCGTGTCTTTGCCGCCAGCCCCGGATACTGTTGGAACGACATTGCGATATTGGTGAGTGGACCCACCGGCACAAGAGTGATCTGCCCCGGATTAGTTTCAATCAAATCGTGGATTACCTGGACAGCATGACGGCGGTCCAGCCCTATCTTCGGCGCCGGCAAGAGCACCCCGCCCAATCCGTTCTCGCCGTGGATCGCCTCCGCAGTGATCAGCTTCCGCTTCAGCGGCCGTGCCGCTCCTTTCGCGACGATCACATCCGTCCGGCCCGCCAGTTCGATCAATTTGCGAGCATTCTCGGCGCCAAGTTCCACCGGAACATTCCCGGCAACCGCCGTGATGGCCTCAACCTTCAGCTCGGGCGACCGCAACGCCAGCAGCACCGCCATTGCGTCGTCGATTCCCGGATCCGTGTCGAGAATTATCCGCCGCGGGAACTCCGGCGCTGGAGCCGTGCGCGTCGGGGAAACCCCCTGTGCGTACGCGATGCAGCCTGTCAGCAACAAGGCGCATAATCGCATTGCAAATTTATATCACACCTTCGAATTCAGAAGTCTCCAAACCTCGCGCTCGATATAAGCGGCAACGTGGCTTTGCTGGTGTCCGGAGGAGCATCGCAGGCATCGGTTGCTACGCTTGACGAGTACGATTACCATCCGCTAAATTCAGGACTGAGCACTTCAGGGTGCCGCCAGCTCGCGGAAAGGGCCAAGCCCGCCTGAACGCCAATCAAGTAACCGGACATAACGACTGTCCTTTCAGCCCGACGATTGCGAGCGATCGGGCGATGCCGGGCGACAAGCCCTGAAAGGAAGTTGTCATGACCGCTTCGTTACCACCGAATCCCTCGCTCGAAAACCTCAAGAAGCAAGCCAAGACGCTGCAAAAGAAATGGCGTGCCGGCGACCCGGAGACGCTATCGCGCATTCGAGCCGCTCACCCGCAATACACAGGAATATCCGACCAGCAACTCAGCTCGGCAAAGCCACGTCTGACCGATTGCCAGCTCGTGCTGGCGCGCGAAGCCGGGTTCGAGAGTTGGCCGCAAATGAAAGTAGCGGTTCAGTCCTCCAGCCAGGAAATGGCGGTCCGGTTCCTCGATCTCGCCTGCTTATGCTACGACGATCCACACTACGACCACCGCTCGTTTCACGCCCGTGCGCATGACATGTTAGCCAAGAGTCCGGAATTGGCCGAGGTCAACATCTGGGCTGCGGCCGCATCCGGCAACGCAAGCGCCGTCGAATCATTTCTTGCTGACGACGCAATGCTCGTGAACCGCCCGGGCCCGCACGGCTGGACGCCCCTCCTCTGCGCCTGCTACTCACGCGTCAAACCAGTCGACCGCAGCCATTCCACTTATCAGGTGGCTAAGCTCCTCCTCGACCGCGGTGCAGACCCCAACGCGTACACAATTAAGCACAATGACCCGCCTGGCAGTGAACGGGCGCGCCGATTCACCGCCTTGACCGGTGTCTTCGGAGGCGGGTCGACTGGTTTGGTGAACCAGCCACCTCATCCGCAATGGCGTGATCTGGCCGAACTCCTGCTCTCGCGTGGCGCGGATCCCGCCGACGAACAGGCTTTGTGGATTAACCAGGGAGCTTCGCTGGAGATCCTGCTGCGCCACGGCCTGAAATCCGACGCCAAGATTAAGACGGAAGAAGGCGTAATCACGCTGCTGGGCCGCGAGCTTTCTCAAGCGGCCCGCAATGGACGCGCGGATCGTGTGAAGCTCCTGCTGGCGCACGGAGCGAAGACAGACGAACCGTTCCGTGGAAAAACGCCATGGCGTCATGCCATGGATCTGGGCAATCTCGAAAACGCACGCCTGCTGGAGGAAGCTGGCGCACCCACGGCCGAACTGAACGATGTTGAGCGATTCACATCGCTGTGCCTGGCGGGCGATGAACCCGGTGTGCGCGCAATGCTGGATCGCGTTCCCGGCCTTCTCCAGCGGACTCCCAAATCAATGGTCAACCAGGCAACGAACACCGGGCGACCCGAAGCGGTCCGGCTCGCTCTGGATTTGGGTTTTGATCCCGATTATATAGACGAGGTCGCGGCGCTCCACAATGCAGCCGGTGGAGATAAAGAAGAGATCGTCCGGCTTCTCCTCGAGCGCGGAGCCTCTCTTTCGGTGCGCGAACCGTTTTACGATGGCACGCCGGTTGAGTGGGCGGACTTCTTCGACCGGACCCGGATGCGCGACATGCTGCTGAGCGAAGGTCCGATATGCCTTTTTGATGCGCTCGATTACGACCGGCTCGATCGCGTTCCCGACGTTCTGTCACGCGACCCCGGGGCGCTCAACCGGCCCTTTGCCGAGTGCCTCTCCCGCGTTCCCAAACCGGAGGACTGGCAAACGCCGCTGGTGCGCATGGTGGATCGCGGCAAACCCGGCGCCGTGCGCATGTTGCTCGAACACGGGGCCGACGTTACGGCCGGCCATCCTGACGGCCGCTCGCTCCTCCAGCTTGCCCGTGACAAGGGATCCGAGGAAATCATGAAGCTGCTGCAAGACCGCGGTGCGAAGGCCTAGCCTCGCACACGGATGGCCTTCCCGGTACGCCACCGGCGTCGTTCAGTAATTGACAACCTGATCGAGGCTGAGAGCAGCGGGCGGGTGCGGGATCGCCGCAATTAGTTTGCGGGTGTACGGGTGGCGGGGGTTTCTGAAAACGTCGCCGGCGGCCGCGCACTCCACGATCTCCCCCTTGTGCAGGATGGCTACACGGTGGCACAGAGACGCGACGGAGGCGAGGTCGTGCGATACATAAAGCATCGCGATTCCTTTTTCACGATTAAGGCGGCTGAAAAGACTGAGAACCTCGGCTTGGGTGATGGTGTCGAGCGCACTGGTCGGCTCGTCCGCTAGAAGCAGCGAGGGCCGATGCAGGATCGCCATCGCAATGAGGAATCGCTGTGCCAGCCCTACGCTCAGCTGGCGCGGATACTGGCGGAGAAAACCCGTCTCGGCGGGGAGACTCACGCTTTCAAGCAGAGGCTTCCATTCCGGCTTTCCTCGCTCGTGCGCGCGCCAGGCTTCCTCAAGCTGCGCCCCGAGCCGCAGGTTGGGATTCAGCGCCGAAAGCGGACTTTGTGGGACCAATCCGATCTCTTTGCCGCGCAGTTGCCGCATCTCGCGGCCGTTCAATCTCAGCAGATCGCGTCCACGAAAAAGTATCTCTCCGTGGCAGTTTCCGCCCTTGAGCCCCAGCAACCCGAGGATCGAGAGTGCAATCGTGCTCTTGCCTTCGCCGCTCCGCCCCACCAGCCCCACAATCTCGCCTTCCTGAACGTCGAGCGAGACCTGACGCAGAATCCCCGGCTTTCCGGCGTAGCCCGCCGAGATCGAAAGACTGAGCAGCGGAGAGTTCATTCCCCTCCCGCGGCCTTTCCCGTGAAAGACAGGCGCTCCGCATCCCAAAAGGTGTGCGGGAAGAATGCGGCTGCCTTCGCGCCCACAACCTGCGTCGACACCGCCGAGAGTGAGTTCGGATGCAGAAGGTAGACGATGGGGGACTGCTCATGCAGGATCTCTTGCACCCTGTCG
>QHXU01000517.1:0-325 GCA_003223065.1 Acidobacteriota bacterium
GCTGATTGTGCGGCCGGACTTGAGGGACATGGTCCCTGATGTCGTCTGCGCTCGTCCTGAGGGCCGCTAAGGTTGCATCGGCTATCATAAGCCCAAGCGCCCCCGACAAATCTGTCCAGAGCGATTCGGCTGGCTATTCGTCTCGGGTTTTACGTGTTCAGCCGATACGTCGCGGTGCTTCATCCACCGGGACAACTGCAAGTTATTCACCAAGTCGCCATCACTCCACACAACGACTCATGTTTGATCGACCGACCTGAAGCATGGATGCACCCTCCAGCAGGAGCATAGACGAATTCGTAAAACCTAGCGTCTCGACCAGCCC
>QHXU01000517.1:557-916 GCA_003223065.1 Acidobacteriota bacterium
CGTGATACGAACCTGAATCCAACTGTACCGGCTTGAGGCGTGGATGGCGGCACGGCCCAGTTGGAAAGCTAGCCTGCTGCACTTACCGTGGCGTTCGTGATTGCCGTGTGCCTGGGTAAATGGGAGCCGGCACTGACACGATTCTGCCGGCCGAACAGGCACTTTTTCGAATGGTACGCCGCGTGCATCTCTGCTGAACATGCTGAAGAGTGCGGCTCTCTTTCTTATATTCACCGGTATGGCCGTGGCTAATTAATGAAAATAACCGCGGGTTCGGCCAATGCCGCCATTTAGTGTAACGAGCAGGTCTTTGCTGACAAAAAGCGAACACTGCACTTCCGGGTTAATGGAATGCTGAA
>QHXU01000518.1 GCA_003223065.1 Acidobacteriota bacterium
GAGGCGCGTGCCGACATTCTTTTCGCATTCAGCAACTTCATGAGCGAAAGCCATGGCAAGCGAGTCCATCGGATGCTCGAGGCATGGCGCGGCGGCAGAACAGGCTGGGACGAAGTACTCGGCCCTGGAGTCCGTTTTTCGAGTAGCGCCCGCCTTCCGCCTGGGTTTAGCGATTTCAATTTCCATGTAGGCGATCTCTCTTGTTGGGAAATGACCGATTGGTATTTCTCCACGATCACCTTGGTCGTCCGCCGTAGGGAGGCTGGCGACGCTTTGCACTTCGCGGAAGATCTTCCCATCTACGAGGACTGGCCAGTTTGCGGACGGCTGGCCAAGAAAGGCCTTGCGGCATATCTCGATTGTGAAACGGCAGTAAATTACGGCCATAACGGGCCGAGGTTGACGGACGCGGACATCCTGACGCAGGCCTCAACAGGCCTGCAGGTCCTGGACAGAGTCTGGGGGGCGGACAGTGCCTTCGTAAGCAAGTACGGCGAGCTTTACCGGCGGGCGGTCGCGAAATGGCAGCTTCGAAAGATCGAAGGACTAATCGTTCGTGGACAAACACGGCAAGCCCGGGCTGAAATGAGAGGCCAGGCGAACTTGAGCCTGCGTTGGCCTTTCTTACTCCTAGCGAGCCTGCCGGGAAGAATCGCTGCTCCCGTCGCGAGGACAGCGCAGGGCGCGCGCCGATTGTATTCGAGGATTGAGCAGCGCTTCTCGCCGTAAATCCGACCGATTGCGGCCTGCAGCGACTTGCCGGCGCGTTGAAGCTTCGGCGTGAGAACTTTGAGACAGCTTGGTGGATCCGCCAGCGGTCCCCGCTTGTGGCTTCCTTGTTCCATGGTGACGGCCCATGTCCCGGCTCGCCGCCGCGCGGTTTTGCGGCCCGGCACCTATAGCTGTTTGTAGTTTTCATCCCTCTTTTGCAAGAGATTCTCTACCCACGTGCTCCCACTGCATTTAATGAATTCTGCGGAGCCTGGCGGAACGGCTGACGGGCGCATGACGGAAAGGAAAACCTGCGCCCGGCGAAGGGCGTCAACCCCGAGCAGTGTGAGGGGGCTGGCAGTTCCGACGTGGTGAACGACGTGCTCACACTCTCCCGCGGATGCAGCGGTTAGATGCCCAGGAAACTCCGCAGCGGAAAACTCTCCGCCCCCAGCAGGACGAGCAGAAATCTGATCAGGTCCGGCCATCCTGGAATCTGGCTGTGCATGATGACATGACAGGCTGAGCCTCCTGGCCAGTATCGATGCCGGGCCGCCAGATGCTGACAGGTGCGGGTCGTACACCCACGTGATAGAAGTCGAGAGGGCGTGAGATCGATGATTCGCCACAGTTGCGCGGGAGTGGCTCAGGATAAAGCGGCACGGCCACGCTGGCACGCATGCTACGCGAACCAGGAATCAAGAGGGGAAAGGCGTTCCGAAGCGTACCGCCTCTGCACCCTACGCGCGAGCGATTTTCGGCGTGATCGATCACGTTGATGCTACGGTACC
>QHXU01000084.1:0-1326 GCA_003223065.1 Acidobacteriota bacterium
GCCGCCTACCAGGCCCTGGTCATCGGCACACGAGACTACATCCGTAAGTGCGGCTTCTCGCGGGTGTTGGTCGGGCTGAGCGGCGGAATAGATTCCTCCCTGACCGCAGCCATCGCCGTTGAGGCCGTGGGGAAAGAGAACGTCACCGGCGTCGCGATGCCGGGCCCCTATTCCTCCGATCACAGTCTCCGCGATGCGCGTGAGATGGCCTCGAAGCTGGGCATCCGTTTCGAGATTGTGCCGATTTCCAGCGTCTACCAGCGCTTCCTGGAGGAGCTCGCGCCCCAGTTTGCCGGACGCGCTCCTGATGTCACGGAGGAGAACATGCAGTCCCGGCTGCGCGGCGCGACGTTGATGGCGCTATCGAACAAGACCGGGGCTCTGGTGCTCACCACCGGCAATAAAAGCGAGCTGGCGGTCGGCTACTGTACCCTGTATGGCGACATGTGCGGCGGGCTTGCCGTAATCAGCGACGTTCCGAAGACAATGGTTTATGCGCTGTCACGCATCGCCAATCGCCGCCTCGCGGGCCCTATTCCTGAGAGCGTATTCAAAAAACCGCCCTCGGCCGAGCTGAAGCCGGACCAGAAAGACACGGATTGCCTGCCTGAATACGAGGTGCTCGACCGGATTCTGGAGGCCTATGTTGAGCAGTACCAGACGCCCCGCCAAATCGCGGATCAGTTGTCGCTTCCGATCGCGCTCGTTCAAGACATTGTGAATAAGGTGGACCGCAACGAGTACAAGCGCCAGCAGGCGGCACCCGGCCTGAAAGTCACCACGAAGGCGTTCGGCATCGGGCGCCGTTTTCCGATCGCACAGAGGTTTTCCGAATGAAATATCTCCGCTTTGCTCTGGTTGTCGTTTGTGCAGCGATCCTGTCGCCGCAGCCATCATGGCGCGAGCAGGTGGGCGCGCTCCCTGACGGAAGTTTCATGCTCGCAACGGGCTGGCGAATCCAGCCTGCCGGCGCGCAAATCCCGCTAGACACGCTGCCGATGTCATCGGCCGTGTCGCCCGACGGAGCGTTTCTGCTGGTGCTGAACGGCGGGTACAAGCCCCCCTCGGTCAGCGTGCTCACGATCAAGGGGACCAAGGAAATCGCGCGCGTTCCCGTGGCCGACGGCTGGCTGGGTCTGGCGTTTTCGCCCGACGGGAAGCTGGTGTACGTTGGCGGCGGCTCGCGGAGCCGGGTATTCGAGTTCACCTTCTCGGCCGGCGAGCTAAAACCCGCGCGCGAGTTCGAAGTGACCCCGGCAGCCGAGCGGACGTATCGCGATTTCATCGGCGACGTCGCGGTCTCACCCGACGGCCGCCTGATCTATG
>QHXU01000084.1:1331-16413 GCA_003223065.1 Acidobacteriota bacterium
TGGTGATCAATCCGCAATCCGGCCGCGTGATCGAGCGCTACAAGACCGGCCGCCGGCCCTACCGCATCCTCTTTCATCCGGACGGAAAGTCGTTTTTCGTATCGAGCTGGGCCGATGGAGCGGTCTACCTTCACGATGCCGGAAACGGCAGCGAGATCGGACGCGTTCGGTTGGGGCCGCACACAACGGACATGGTGCTGAGCGACCGAAAAGTGCCCGATGACGAGAGCGGGTCGCGTTACCGGCTGTTTGTCGCGGCCGCCAATACCAACAGCGTTTTCGTTGTCGGCGTGAGCGACACCAAGGATCTCAAGATACTCGAATCGATCAACGTCGCGCTTACCTCGCGCCAGCCGTTGGGAATGACGCCGAGCGGCTTGGCGCTGAGTCCCGATCAGAAGCGGCTGTTCACCGTGTGCTCAGACGCCAATGTCGTCGCCGCCGCGGATATTTCCGAGTCGCACAGCCGGGTCATGGGCTTCATTCCCACTGGGTGGTATCCGACAGCCGCGCGTGTGCTCGCGGATGGGCGCCTGCTCGTGCTCAACGGGCGCGGCCTGCGCAGCTATCCGAACCGGGGCCTTCCTGGTCCGGTGCGGGTTCCCGCGAGCGAAGGCGGAGGCGGTCCGCGGCGAGAGTATGTGGGGGTTCTGCAAACCGGCACGATGTCGGTGATCGATCCGCTGACCGACGAGGCTCTGGACCAATACACGCGCACCGCGCAGCGCCTTTCGCCCTATCGCGACAGCAGCCTCGACGTGCAGAACCTGACCGGCGACAGCGTGATCTACTCGAAGCCGGATAAGCCGTCGCCGATCGAGCACGTGATCTATATCGTGAAAGAGAACCGCACGTTCGATCAGGTCTTCGGAAAGATCGGCAAGGGCAATTCCGATCCGTCGCTTACCTTGTTCGATGAATCGTCGGCCCCGAATCATTACAAACTGGCGCGCGAATTCGTCCTGTTTGACAACTTCTACGTCAACGCGGACGTCAGCGCGGACGGACACAACTGGGCCACCGCCGGCCTTGCGCCTGACTACACGCAGCGGATGTGGCCGAACAGCTATGCCCAACGCCGCCGGCATTACGACTACGAAGGCGGCGAACCGGCCAACACGCCGCCCGCCGGCTATATCTGGAACAACGCGCTGGCCGCAGGGCTTTCGGTCCGCAACTACGGTTATTTCGCGAATAACCGGAAAGCGCCGGGCCCGGACGGCGCGCAAATCGATGGAGTGCGGGACCCGGCGCTGCGGCCTGTCACCAACATGCACTACCGCGCCTTCGACCTCGACTACACCGACGTCGAGCGAGCGCGTGTGTTCCTGGCCGACATGCAGCAGTTCGAGTCGAGTGGGACGATGCCGCGTTTCATCATCATGCGCCTGCCCAACGATCACACGTCGGGAACGACGGCAGGCAAGATCGCGCCGCTCTCCGCCTTTGGCGACAACGACTACGCATTGGGGATGATCGTCGAGGGCGTTTCGAAGAGCCGCTTCTGGCCGAAGACCGCTATTTTCGTCATCGAGGACGACGCGCAGAACGGGCCCGATCACGTGGACTCCCACCGTTCCGTCATGCTGGCCCTATCGCCCTACACCCGGCGAGGGATCATCGACAGCACGATGTACAATCAGTCGTCGGTGCTTCGAACGATCGAACTGATTCTGGGAATGCGTCCTTTGACCACTTTCGACGCCGGAGCGCGCCCGTTGACGGCCGCTTTCGCCTCGACCCCGAACAACGCGCCGTATGCGGTTGAGACGCCCCGCATCTCGCTGACCGATCGGAATTCCGCACGCTCGCCCACGGCGGCCCGCTCCGCCCGCATGGATTTCAGCGAGGCGGATCGCATCGATGATGATGAGCTGAACGACATTCTCTGGCGCGCTCTTAAACAGACTGAGCCGCCGCCGCCCGTGCGTAGCTACTTCTCAAGGAGCCACTAGTGTAAGCCCAGATTGCATTTCGAATGACGACTCTCTGCTTTCTCTGGCACATGCACCAGCCGTTCTACAAGGATTTGTGGACCGGCGAATACAAGCTGCCGTGGACTCGTTTGCACGCGCTCAAAGACTACGCGGGAATGGTCGAGATCCTCGAAGAGTTTCCTGCGGTGCGGCAGACCTTTAACCTGGTGCCTTCGATGGTAGCGCAGATTGAAGAATATGCCTCTGGTTCGGCGTCGGATCCGTTCCTTGATTGCGCCTTGTTACCCGCGGAGGACCTTACCGAGGCGCAGCGCAATTTCGTGCTGCGGTATTTCTTCCAGGCCAACGTCGACCGCATGATCCGCCGCTATCCGCGCTTTGCCGAGTTGTACGAAAAGCGGGACCGGTTCTCGCATCAGGATCTGCGCGATTTGCAGGTCTTGAGCCAGATCGTCTGGTTCGACGAGGACCTGCTTGCGCGCGATGCGGAATTGCGTGAACTTATGCGCAAGGGGCGCGGTTATTCGCTCGACGATCAGGCGCTGATCGGGCTAAAGCAGCGCGAAGCATTGGCGCGCGTTTTACCGGTGTACCGCGAGTTCGGCATGCGCCGGCAAATCGAGATCTCGACAACGCCTTTTTACCATCCCATTCTGCCACTGGTGTGCGACTCGGACATCGCGGCGGTATCGCACCCCGGACTGCCGCTACCGCGGCGATTCCGCTATCCGGAGGATGCACGGGAGCAGCTTCGCCGGGCGCGCTCGTACATGGAGCAGAAGCTTGGCGTTGCGCCGATCGGCCTGTGGCCGTCCGAGGGTTCGGTTTCGGATGAGGCGTTGGCGGAGGCGGCCGAGTGCGGCTTCACCTGGGCCGCGAGCGATAACGGCGTGCTCGCGCGGACGCTGAACCAGCACGCCGGCCCCGATCTCACGTACCAGGCATATATCTGGCGCCAACAGGGGCGGGCCATCCGGCTGCTGTTTCGCGACCACTACCTGAGCGACCTGATCGGCTTCACATACTCGCGCGCCGGCGCCGCTGAAGCTGCCGAACACTTTCTTGCTCAGATTCGACGAAACACCGGGCATCGCGAGGCGCTGGTGCCGANCGATCATTCTGGACGGCGAGAATGCGTGGGAATGGTACGAAGCAAACGGCCGCCCGTTTCTTCGCGAGTTATACAGACGGATCACGGACGACCCGCAACTAGAGGCGCTGACTGTCTCCGAAGCGCTCGACCGATTCGAGCCGCGGCCGCTCCAGGGGATTTTTCCAGGTTCCTGGATCGACGCAAATTTCGACGTTTGGATCGGGGCCGAAGAAGACAACCGCGCGTGGGAGTTGCTGCTTGCCGCACGGCGCGCCTACGACGAAGCGTCCAAGGTCCCGGAGGATTCGCGGCGGCTCGCGTACGAAGAGCTGTTGATCGCAGAGGGCAGCGACTGGTGCTGGTGGTACGGGCCGGAACACAGATCCGACAATCGACCGGAGTTCGACCAGCTCTACCGCGATCATCTCTTAAACGTCTACCGGGCGCTGGGACAGGACCCGCCGGGGGAGTTGTCCCGCCCGATTCTGCAGTCACAGCCTGGCGAATTTCATGAGCCTCCGTCGAACCCCATCCATCCCACGCTCGACGGTGAAGTGACTAATTATTTCGAATGGATGGGAGCGGGCAGGTATCGCCCAGACCCGCGCTCTGGCGCCATGCATGGCGGAGCGCCGGTGCACGAGATGTTCTATGGGTTGGATGATGCCCACCTTTACGTGCGCATCGATGGCGATCGCAGCGCGAGCTACCGGGTCGAATTCGAAACCGGACTGGCGGAAACGGAAGTGGCAGCCGGCCGGACTATCGAACTGCGGGCGGCGCGCGCGGGCCAGCGTTTTCGCGTACAAGTGTCGCGCGACGCGTTGCCGGTGGCGACGCTTCCGGAGTATGGCTGGATCCAACTTCCATAACGGAGCCGCACCACCTCCTGATCGTTCAGGTCTCCACGACCAGGGCGCCCATGTTTTCGGCGAAGGACCGCAAGGGTCCTACAATAGTTGCAGGAAGGCACTTATGAAGCACAACGTAGGTCGTACCGAGAAAATCATTCGCGTGAGCGTGGGCGCAGCCGCGGTGGCAGCGGCTATCTTTGCACCCCTCCGGCCGCGATGGCGAGGACTCCTGGGCGCCGTGGCGGCGGACGGGATCTTGACCGGAGTCATTGGGTATTCGCCGTTGAAGCGCGTCTTCGGTATCAGCCGCTGAGCTGCCACGGAGACCTGGCTCGAGATGAGCACCCGCGGTGCGGGATCCTCTCTCCAATAGCATTTCATCTGGTTCGTTTTCGGCCAATGCGTTGCGGCTGCCTGTTGCCGGCGTTGCGCGACAGAGGCGAGGCGCGCCTGCGCGGATCAACGCTATCATAACGTTACAGTACCGTTGCATTCGCGAGGAGGATTCCCAATGGCCCGTGTGGTCCGCTGTTCACTGATTCAGGCGGCGAACGTCGCACCGGTCGAGCGCCCTCTTGAAGAAGTGAAGCGAGCGATGATGGAGAAACACGAACCCTACATCGCTCAGGCCGCTCAGGCCGGGGCGCAAATCACGTGCCTCCAGGAGATTTTTTACGGCCCTTATTTTTGCGCGGAGCAGCAAACGCGCTGGTACGATTTCACCGAGCCGATCCCCGACGGGCCCACGATAAAGCGCATGCAGGAACTGGCGCGCAGGCATCGCATGGCCCTGATCGTGCCGATTTACGAAGTCGAGCAAGAGGGGATATATTACAACACCGCGGCTGTGATCGACGGATCCGGAAAGTACCTCGGGAAGTATCGCAAGACGCACATACCGCACGTCGCGCCCGGTTTTTGGGAGAAGTTTTATTTCCGTCCGGGCAACCTTGGCTATCCGGTCTTCGACCTCGGATTCGCACGGATCGGCGTGTACATCTGTTACGACCGCCACTTTCCGGAAGGCGCCCGCGCGTTGGGCCTGCACGGCGCTGAGATTGTGTTCAATCCGTCGGCGACGGTCGCCGGCTTGAGCGAGCATCTATGGAAGCTGGAGCAGCCGGCGCACGCCGTGGCCAATGGCTACTTCATCGGCGCGATCAACCGCGTGGGCGTCGAGGCCCCCTGGAATATCGGGCACTTCTACGGCTCGAGCTACTTCTGCAATCCACGGGGCCAGATTATCGCGCAGGCATCGCGTGACAAAGACGAGGTGCTGACTGCCGATCTCGATTTGGATGAAATCAAGCAGGTTCGCCAGACCTGGCAGTTCTTTCGCGACAGGCGGCCTGACGCCTATGAGGACCTGGTGAAGGCGTGACCCAATGCAGAAAACTGTTCCAGCATTGACGCCTGAAGAATTCGCCGCTCGATTTTCCGATCTCCATCCGCCATTTGCCCGGCAGGAGGCGGTGGTGGAGGCATCGCGCTGCCTGTTCTGTTTCGATGCGCCCTGTACAGCCGCTTGTCCGACGCACATCGATGTGCCCCGGTTCATCAAGAAGATCGCTACAGGTAACCTGCGAGGCTCGGCGCTGACCATCCTTGATTCGAATCTCCTGGGTCTGAGTTGTTCGCGCGTCTGCCCCGTGGATGTATTGTGCGAAGGCGCCTGCGTGATGCACCGTTACAACAAGCAACCGATTGAAATCGGGCGCCTGCAGCGCGCTGCGATGGATTGGTTCTATGCGCACAACCCGAGCCTGCCGGTTGCACCGGAAAATCGCGCGAAACGCGTGGCCTGTATCGGAGCGGGACCGGCGTCGCTCGCCTGCGCAGCCGAGTTGCGCCGCCGCGGGTACCCGGCGGTCATCTTCGACAGGAATCCGCTACCGGGTGGGCTGAACACCTACGGAATTGCCGAGTATAAGCTTCGCCCGCCGGACAGTCTTAAGGAAGTGGAACTAGTGCGCTCGATGGGTGTGGAGTTCCGGCTGGGCGTGGAGGCCTTCGCCAAAATCGAAGCGATCGAGTGCGAGTTCGATGCAATCTTCCTTGGCATCGGACTGGGACCCACGCACCGCCTCGGCATCCCCGGCGAGGATCTGCCCGGCTTCATCGATGCGCTGCGGTTCATCGCTGATTATAAGACCAGCTCGATTCCGGTCGGTCGTCGCGTGGTTGTCATCGGCGCAGGCAACACGGCCATCGACGCCGCAACCGCGGCCAAGCGGCTCGGAGCGCAAGAGATCCACATCGTCTATCGTCGCGGCGAGGCGGAAATGCCGGCGTTTGAGTACGAGTATGAAATCGCCAAGCTCGACGGGATCGTGTTCCATTGGTGGACGCAGGTCAAGCGGATTCATGGTTCCGAGTCGGTGGAGAGCATCGAATGCGCGCGACCCGATGGAACCATTTTCAACCTGGCATGCGACATGGTGATTCCCGCAATTGGCCAGTCGCGGCTGGTGGATTTTCTCGCTCGCTGCCGGGGTGTAGAAGTGAGAGAGGGCCGCGTGGTGATCAACCGCGAGACCGGGCAGACGGAGAACCGAAAATACTTCGCCGGAGGCGACTGCGTGAACGGCGGGCGGGAAGTCGTCGACGCCGCGGCCGACGGCAAACGCGCCGGCATCGGCATCGCGCAGTGGTTGGAGGCTGATCATGGCTGATTTGAGTACGCTTTTCGCGGGTCGAATCCGCTGCCCGAATCCGTTCTGGCTCGCTTCAGGGCCGCCCGCCAACTGCGGCGATCAGGTGATGCGCGCCTTTGACGCAGGCTGGGGAGGAGCGGTGTGGAAGACGCTCGGCGAGCCGATCGTCAACGTTTCGTCGCGCTATTCGTCCGTCGATCTAAACGGGCAGCGCATGATGGGATTGAACAATATCGAGCTCATCACCGATCGCCCGCTAGATGTGAATCTGCGTGAGATCGGAGAGGTGAAGAAACGGTATCCGCACCACGCCGTGATCGCGTCCCTGATGGTGGAATCGCGCCGCGAAGCCTGGCACGAGATCGTGCGCCGCTCCGAGGATGCGGGCGCGGACGGTCTCGAGCTCAATTTCGGTTGTCCCCACGGGATGAGCGAGCGCGGCATGGGCAGCGCAGTCGGACAGGTCCCGGAGTATTGCGCGATGATCACCGAGTGGGTGAAGGAAGTGGCGCGCACGCCGGTGCTGGTGAAGCTCACGCCCAACATCACCGACATTCGCCGCGTTGCGCGCGCCGCGCGAAAGGGCGGCGCCGACGGCCTCTCGGCGATCAACACGATCAACTCCATCACCGGAATCGATCTCGATACTTTCATCCCGCGTCCGAACGTCGATGGGCTTTCCGCGCACGGCGGCTACTGCGGACCGGCGGTGAAGCCGATCGCCCTGCACATGGTGCAGCAGATCGCCGTGGATCCTGAGGTCGGTTTGCCGGTTTCGGGTATCGGCGGCATCTCCGGCTGGCGCGAGGCGGCGGAATTTCTGCTGCTCGGCTGCCAGAGCGTGCAGCTCTGCACGGCGCCGATGCACTGGGGTTTCCGCATCGTGGAGGACATGATCGACGGTTTGAAGAACTGGATGGACGAAAAAGGATTCCGTACCGTCGAGGATTTTCGCGGCCTGAGTCTGCCGCGCATCCAGGACTGGAAGGACCTGAACCTCAATTACAAAATCGTCGCGCGGATCGATCCCGACACATGCATTGGCTGTGACCTGTGCTATATCGCCTGCTGGGACGGGGCGCACCAGTGCATCCACATCGACGGTCATGCGTCGCCCGAGAGCTTTGCAGAGGCGAGCCGCCGACGCATTGCCACCACGCCCATTCCGAAGCTCGACGGTGTGGCGGAAAACGGGTCGCACAAGACGCCGCCCGAGCGCATTCCGTGCGTCGATGAAGACGAGTGCGTCGGCTGCAACCTCTGCTGGTTGGTTTGCCCAGTCGAAGACTGCATCAGTATGGAGCGCGTCGAAACCGGCCTGCCAGCACAATCTTGGGAGCAGCGCATGGAAAGCAAATGCTGACTACGCTGGTCCGCAACGGAACTGTAGTCACTGCCAAAGAGACTCGCTCTGCCGACATCCTGATTGAGGGTGAGCGCATCAGGGAAATCAAGCCCGGTATCTCCGCGGACGCAGCAGGCACAGTCATCGACGCTACGGGGATGCTTCTCCTGCCTGGCGGCATCGATGTCCACACGCACCTGGACATGCCGTTTGGCGGCACGACTTCGAGCGACGATTTCGAAAGCGGCACGAAGGCCGCCGCGTTCGGCGGCACAACCACGCTGATCGACTTCGCCATCCAGCCCAAGGGCACGCGCATGCGCGACGCGCTTGACACCTGGTGGAAAAAAGCCGATAAGCGCGCGTCAATCGACTACGGCCTCCACATGATCATCACCGATCTCGGCGAAGCCGGCCTCGAGGACATGGACGAGATGGTGCGCGAAGGCGTGGCCAGCTTCAAGCTCTTCATGGCCTATCCGGGCGTCCTGATGGTGGACGACGCCACGATTTTTCAGGCGCTGGGGCGCACGGCCAAAAACGGCGCGCTCATCTGCCTGCATGCGGAAAACGGCGGCATCATCGACGTGATGGTCAAACGGGCCATCGCCGAGGGCAAAACCGCGCCCGTTTATCATGCGCTGACGCGGCCGGCGACCGCCGAGGCGGAAGCCGTCCACCGCGCGGTGGCGATGTCCGAAATCTCCGGCGCACCGGTCTATATCGTGCATCTTTCCTCGGAGGACGCGCTCAATGAAGTGCGCGCCGCTCGAGATCGCAACGTCCCGATTTTTGCCGAAACCTGCCCACAGTACCTGCTGCTTTCGATCGACGACCTGGCGCGTCCCGGTTTCGAAGGCGCCAAGTACGTTTTTACGCCGCCCCTGAGAGAGAAAAACCACCCTCCCAAGCTTTGGGACGGCCTGAAGAACGATCATCTCCAGGTCGTCTCCACGGATCACTGCCCGTTCTGCTTCGAAGACCAGAAAATCCTCGGCAAGGACGACTTCAGCAAGATCCCGAACGGCGGTCCGGGCATCGAGAATCGCCTGCAGCTTCTCTTTCACCATGGCGTGAATGAAGGACGGCTCAGCCTCAATCGATTCGTGGAGCTGGTATCTACAACTCCGGCGCGGTTGTTTGGTTTATATCCTCGCAAGGGTGAACTGGCTCCCGGAAGCGATGCCGACATCGTCATCTGGAACCCAAACGCGGAACACGAAATCAGCGCCAAGACGCATCACATGCGCGTCGACTACTCGATGTTCGAAGGCTTCCGCGTGAAAGGCAACGCGCGCACAGTGCTATCGCGCGGCGAGGTGATCGTCGATAACGGAACGTTTCTCGGCCGTACCGGACGGGGCGCGTTCCTGAGGCGCGAAGCGCGCGGAGGCGCATGGAAGTAGATCGATCGCTCTACAACGAAGATCTGGCGGCGATCCCTCTCGAACGGCGCACTTGGGGCTTATACAACTACGCCTCGCTGTGGATCGCGATGAGCGTCTGCATCCCGACTTATATGCTCGCGTCCGGGCTGATCGCGGGCGGGATGAGCTGGTGGCAGGCCATCGGGACAATTCTGCTTGGCAACCTCATAGTCCTGATCCCGATGTTGCTCAACGCCCATGCGGGCACCCGCTATGGTATTCCGTTTCCGGTGTTCGTGCGCGCCAGCTTCGGCGTGCGCGGGGCGAACGTGCCGGCGGTACTTCGCGCGCTGGTCGCCTGCGGGTGGTTCGGCATCCAGACCTGGATTGGCGGGCAGGCGATCTACGCGATGCTGGGTATCTTATGGCCGTCAGCGCACACCAAGGCGGGCCTCTGGGTGTGTTTTTTCGCGTTTTGGGCGCTGAATATCTACGTAATTTGGCGCGGCATCGAAACAATCAAGTTCCTGGAGGGTGTCGCCGCCCCGTTCATGCTGGCTGTCGGACTTCTGCTTTTGTGGTGGGTCACAAGCCTGGCCGGAGGGCTCGGTCCCGTACTGAGCACGCCTGGTAAATTTCAGTCCACCGGCGATTTTGTCCGTTTCTTCATCCCGTCGCTTACCGGGATGGTGGGATTCTGGGCTACAGTGGCGCTCAACATACCCGATTTCACGCGCTATGCGCGCTCGCAGCGCGATCAGATGTGGGGCCAGGCGCTCGGGTTGCCGGCCGCAATGACGCTTTACTCCTTCATAGGCGTGGCCGTGACCTCCGCGTCGGTGGTTATTTTCGGCAAAGCGATCTGGGATCCGGTCCAGCTCTTAGAGCGCTTTAACCGCCCCTTCGTCGCATTTGTGGCTCTGGTTGCGCTCTTGATTGCCACCTTGAACACCAACGTGGCGGCCAATGTTGTGTCGCCTTCGAACGATTTCTCGAACCTGAACCCGCGCCGGATTTCGTTCCGCACCGGCGGGCTGATCACCGGAGTTATCGGCGTGTTGATGATGCCGTGGAAGCTGCTGGGTGACTTCAAAGCGTACATTTTCGGATGGCTGGTCGGGTACTCGGGCCTGCTAGGGCCGATCGCCGGAATTATGATCAGCGACTACTTCGTGCTGAGAAAGCGCGCGCTGGATGTGGACGCCCTGTATCGCAGCAAGGGCGAGTATACGTACTCGCACGGGGTAAACTGGCGCGCGATCGCGGCGCTGGGAGCCGGCATCCTCGTCGCGCTGCTGGGACTCATCGTACCGCCGCTGCGGTGGCTGTACGATTACGCGTGGTTCGTGGGATTCTTAGTATCAGGCGTTGTCTATTTAGGACTCATGAGAGGTACACGATGATCGCAACGGAAACTACAGTTCGAACGTTGAAATTCTATGTCAACGGAAAGTGGGAGGCGGCCGCCGGCAGCCAGCTCCATCCGGTGATGAACCCGGCCACGGGCGAAGTGATCGCACGCGTGCCCTACGCTACCGCCGAGCAGGTCGATCGCGTGGCGCGCGCAGCGCACGAGGGTTTCCTGAAGTGGCGCGAGACGCCGGTGGTGGATCGCGTGCAGGTCTTATATCGCTATAAGGCGCTTCTGGACCGGCATGCCGACGAGGTCGCGCGGATCTTGTCGACCGAGAACGGGAAGACCCTCGAAGACGCGAAGGGCTCGGTACGCCGCGCGATCCAGATGGTGGAGGTCGCGTGCGGCATGCCGACTCTAATGATGGGCGATTCGCTCGAGAACGTCTCACGAGGCATCGATAGCCAGACCATCCGGCAGCCGCTCGGGGTTTGCGCAGGCATCACTCCCTTCAACTTCCCGGCGATGGTGCCGATGTGGATGTTCCCGTTTGCGATCGCTTGCGGCAACAGCTTTATTCTCAAGCCATCGGAGAAGGTGCCGCTGACGCCGACGCGCACGGCGGAATTGCTGGATGAAGCCGGCATCCCGGCCGGCGTATTCAACCTGATTCATGGAGACAAAGTCGCGGTCGACGCGCTGCTGGAGCATCCGTTGGTGCGCGCCATTTCGTTCGTCGGGTCTAGCCCGGTGGCGAAGTACGTTTATGAGAATGCCGCGAAGCATGGGAAGCGGGTGCAGGCGCTCGGCGGCGCGAAAAACCACCTGGTGGTGATGCCCGATGCGAATCTCGAGAAGACCGTGGAAGCGATCATGGGCTCGGCGTTCGGCGCCGCGGGCGAGAGGTGTCTGGCTGGGAGCGTTCTTGTTCCCGTGGGCGGCGTCGCGCAGCCGCTGCTCGATTTGTTGCTTGCCAAGGCCAAGAGTATGCACATCGGCGACGGGACGCAGCCGGGAGTCGACATGGGACCGCTCGTGACCGACGCTCATCGCAAGAAGGTGGTCGGGTACATTGAAAAGGGCGTGGCCGAAGGCGCGACGCCTTTGTGCGATGGCCGTGATGCAGCGAAGGAAGGCGGCGGCTTCTTCGTGGGTCCGACGATCTTCGACAACGTAAAGCCGCAGATGACGATCGCGAAGGAGGAGATCTTCGGACCGGTTCTGTCGGTGATCCGCGTCAAGTCCCTGGACGAGGCAATCGAGTTGGTGAACAGCTCGAAGTTCGGCAATACGACGTCGATTTTCACAGCTGACGGCAAGTCCGCGCGCGAGTTTGCGTCGCGCATCGAATGCGGCATGGTCGGTGTGAACATCGGGGTGGCGGCGCCCATGGCTTTCTTCCCGTTCTCAGGCTGGAAGAACTCGTTCTTCGGCGATCTGCACGCGCACGGGAAGGACGCGATCGCGTTTTACACGGAGCAGAAGGTCGTGATGACGCGCTGGTTCTGATGATTGCAGCTAAGGACCGCGGTCGCAGAGTTCGCAACATACTGCAAAGCTCAACGTCTCCATATTACGCTCTGTTTTTTGTGTCGGGATTCCCGGCTTTGATTTATCAGATCGTCTGGCAGCGCGCCCTTTTTACCTTTTACGGCGTCAACATTGAATCAGTTACGGTCATCGTAACGGCATTCATGCTGGGGCTCGGTTTCGGAAGCCTCGCGGGCGGCACACTCTCGAAACTGGAACGCCTGCCGTTGTTACCGGTGTTTGGGGCGATCGAAATCGGGATCGGACTTTTTGGCGTTTTTTCGCTTTCCCTGTTTCATCGCGTTGCGCTAGTTTCGGCGGGCGCCGTGTACGACGGGCGGTCGACACGCTAGGCACTCCTGGCGCCAGTGAGGACCTGAGCATGGAGTTGGGCGACAGCCTGCGGGAGCGCTGGAAAGGGATGCGGCTGATCACCGACGACAACATGGGAAGCGAATGGCCGGTTATGCGCTAAGGCTCTTCAAGAGAACTATCTGATGTCTTGCAGCACTCTCAAATAAACGCCATCGTCTTGATACCCGAAACATCAAACCGCTTCCGGCATCGCATATTCTTGCAGACCGCCTTATCATCGATAAGGACCATGTAGCTCTGGAATTTGGCAAAACGGGCGCGATCGCGCTCGTCCCCGCCGTTAAGGCGGTCGATCTTTTTGCGAACCATCCAGCGCAGCTCGTACGTGTCCGAAGTGTGACAAAACGGGCAATTCAACGACGCAGGCTTGGTGGTCTGCGACTCGCGGTAGAAGGCTCTTTCCTCGAGGGCCATTAGTGGGCGGCGCCCGCCATGCGAGCCTGCGTTACCTGTTGCAGACTGGCATCCAGGCGCAGCGCGAACTCATCGACATCGCTCTTGGAGATATTCAGCGGCGGACTGATGCGGATTACGTTTCCGTAGGTGCCGCCTTTGCCAATCAGCACGCGGTTGCCGCGGGTAGACTCCATCAGCGCGAGCGTGGCATCCGCTGCCGGTTTCCTCGATTCCCGGTCTTCCACCAGCTCCAGCGCCTGCAGGAGCCCCATGCCGCGCACGTCGCCGATCAGAGAATACTTCGCCTTGAGTTCCTCAAGCTTGCCGCGCAGGTAGGCGCCGGTTTCAGCGGCATTGATCATGAGCTTGTTCTCGTCGATGAAGTCGATGACGGCCTTGGCCTGCGTAGCGGTGACCGGATTGCCGCCGAAGGTGGAGATGGTCGATCCTTTCAACGCATCCGCGACATCGGGCCGCGCCACTGTTAAGCCTACAGGGGAGCCGTTTCCGAGACTCTTGGCGCTGGTGATGATGTCCGGCATGACGCCCCATTGCTCGATGCCGAACCACTTTCCGCCAGTACGGCCCCATCCGGTCTGGACTTCATCGCTGATGAAGAGGCCGCCGGATTTTCGTACGATGCCGGCAATAATCTCGAAATACTCCTTGGGCGGCGTGATAAATCCGCCGACGCCCTGGATCGGCTCGGCGATGAACGCGGCGATGCGCCCAGAGGTCGAAGTGCGGATCATCTCCTCGAGATCGCGTGCACAGCGGACATTGCAGGAAGGATAGGTCAAGCCGAGCGGGCAGCGGTAGCAGTAGGCGCTTAGGGCATGGACGAAACCGGACGGAGCCGCGCCGCCAAGACGCCATGAAGATTGACCGCTCGCGGCCATCGCCACCCCTGAACGGCCGTGATAGCTGTGACGGAGCGCGACGATCTCATGCGAGCCGGTGTAGCATCGCGCGGTTACAAACGCGGTCTCATTCGCTTCAGTCCCGCTGTTGGTGAAGAAGCTCTTGGTGAGCTTGCCGCCCGGCGCAATCTCGGCGATGCGCTTGGCCAGCGCCGCTTGCGGCTCATTCGCGAAGACCGTCGAGGCGTGCTGCAGCTTGTCGATCTGCTCGTGGACCTTGCGGTTCACCGTGTCGTTGCAGTGCCCCACACTGATTGTGACGATGCCCCCGAAGAAGTCCAGAAACTGGTTCCCGTCGGCGTCCCAGACAAACTGGTCCTTCGCACGCGTTACCACCAGCGGCTCCTTGTAGTAGTGGAAGACGCTCGGAAACAGGTACTGCTGATTGGCAAGAATGATTTCTTGTTTAGTCATCGTGGGCTCCGGACCCCCTTTATATCACAGCGGGCGCGGCACTGCGTAAACTAATGGGTATGTTGTGCCGCGCAGAGTCGCTTGGCCAGGCCCTGAAGGTCGCCGGGTAACGTGCGCCCCCGCGATTTCGACAAGCTGGTTGCCCGAGCCCTTCGCCGCATTCCCGCACGATTTCGAAAGCGCCTCGAGAACATCGTCATTGTGGTGGAGAGAGAGCCGCCGCGGCCGGGCCTGTTGGGCCTGTATCAAGGCCGTCCCCTTACCGAGCGGAGCGTCAGTGAAGGATTTCGCATGCCGGACCAGATCACGATTTACCAAGGTCCGCATGAGCGCATGGCGCGCAGCGAAACCCATCTCGAGCAGGAGGTGGCCGACACGGTGTGGCACGAGATCGCGCATTATTTCGGCATGGATGAGGCGCGCGTGCGGCGCGCGGAGCGAAGGCGCGACCGTCTGTGATCCGCTGCTACATCACGGACCGCCACGGAACGGGCTCGCTTCTGGATGCGATCGCCCGGAACCTGGCCAACGCCGTCGATTGGATCCAAATTCGCGAGAAAGATCTGCATCCGAGCGATTTGCTCAATTTAGTGCAGTCCGCGCTTGCCCTGCCGAATCCAGCCGGGACGAAGATTCTTGTGAATGGCCGCGTGGACGTCGCTATGGCTGCCGGTGCCGCGGGCGTGCATCTTCCGGCGGGCTCGATTGCCCCGCGAACGTGGCGGGCGATTGCGCCACACGGTTTTCTGATTGGAGTCTCGTGTCACACCATCGAAGAAGTCCGCGAGGCCGACGCAGAAGGCGCGGATTATGTTCTGTTCGGTCCAGTGTTCCCGCCGCTCT
>QHXU01000520.1 GCA_003223065.1 Acidobacteriota bacterium
CGCGGTACCAAGGGAACGATGTATATCCACGGAAGTCGCTGGGAAGTGTTGCCGCAAAAGATTACGGAGATGCCGTACTATGCACGCACGCCGGTGGACCGCGAGCAGGAACGCCCTTATCGGCCTTCGAAGAAGGCTGTCATCGAGCCCAAGGTTGTCAAGGGGACCGAGAGCACGGTTTTGCACGCCCGCAATTTTTTGGAATGTATCAAGAGCCGCGGCAAGTGCAACGCGGATATCCTCACGGGACATCTTTCGACCAGCGCGACGCTCATCGGAAATATTGCGCATAAAACGCAAGGCCTTTTGAAATGGGATGGGCGGGCGGAGCGCTTCACCAATAACGAGGGCGCGAATCGCTTTCTGCAATACAAATACCGCGCGCCGTATAAACTTGCTTGACAGCAGCAGGAGACGTGATGACCAGAAGGAATTTTCTCGCGAGTGCGGCGGCAGCTCCGTTGGCGGCGCAAGAGCCGGCGCGCCGCTCCACCATCTGTTTCTTCTCCAAGCACCTCCCGGAGCTGCAGTACAACGAGTTGGCACAATGGCTTCATGATGCCGGCTTCAACGGAGTCGACCTGACGGTGCGGGCAGGCGGACACGTGCTGCCGGAGCGTGCGGCGCAGGATCTGCCGCGCGCCGTGGAGGCCATTAGCTCGCACGGGCTCGAGGTGCCCATGATCACCACCGAGCTGACCTCGGCTGCAGATCCGAACGCCCGGCCCATCCTCGCCGCGGCGGGGCGGCTCAAGATACCTTTCTTTAAGCTGGGCTATTGGCGCTACGGCACTGACGTGCTGGCGGACGTTCGCAAAGCCGCCTCCGAGGTTCGGGCCCTGGTGGAGTTGGCCAGGGAATACGGCATCACCGCCGGATTTCACAATCACCCCCGTTATGTCGGCTTTGCCGGCTGGGACGGGCGGCAGGTGGTTGAGGAGCTCGATCCGAAATGGATCGGTTATTACTACGACGTCAATAATGCCACCGAAGAGGGCGCGGTGATGGGCTGGGAGGTGACCTTGCGGCTGGCCTTGGCCCGGCTCAAGATGGCGGCGTTCAAGGACTTTTATTGGGCGAAGGTGAATGGTAAGTGGACCGCCGTGGCGTGCCCGTTAGGCGAGGGCATGGTGAATTGGCCCAAACTGTTTACATTGATCGCGACTGCGCGCTTTACCGGCCCGGTCTCGATCCACCAGGAATATAAGCCGGCCGACCGGATGGCGGCGGCGCGTGCTGATCTGGAATTCGTCAGAAAACACTTACAGGCTGCATAGGGAGGTTGGTTATGTTGCCTCGCATCGAACCATATCGCCGCACGCTGTTCGCGACGAGTGAATTCACCTTTTGGTTGAAGAAAACCATGAGAAACGTAGTTTCGATCCTCCCCTTACTGTTGCCATGCGTGATGGTTCAAGCCGCCGATCCTACAGGCAGCATCGTCGGAATGATCGCCGACCCCAGCGGCGCAGCCGTGGCAGGCGCCAAGATCACGATTACTGCCGCCGCAACCGGACTTGTGCGGCACGTCTCGAGCGCTTCTGACGGAGGTTATGTCTTTCCTCTACTGCCTGTTGGGACTTATACGGTAGCAGTAGAAGGTTCCGGATTCCGCCGCTTTGAACAACGGGGAGTCGAGGTGCGAGCGGATGTCACGGTAACGGTTCCCGTCACGCTACAATTAGGCGAACTGTCGGATAAGGTCACGGTCACCGCCAACGCGGAACTGGTGGATACAGCGACGGGCACGCTGCGACAGGTAATCGAGCAGCGGACCCTAGTCGATCTCCCGCTGAACGGGCGTAATCCCGCGACCCTGGTCTTGCTCGCGCCAGGCACCGCGGATCTGGCCGGAAACAATGCGCGCGGCCAGGGCGATATCAGCCAGCCGGTGACCTATCCGGGCGCCCAGTACATCACTTCGAACGGAGGGCAGAGCATCGGCGTCAATTATCTGCTGGACGGGGGTAACAACGTCGATCCTTATTCGGACATCAACAATCCGTTCCCAAACCCGGATGCCCTCGAGGAATTCAGCGTTCAGACCAACAACTACGAACTACGGCGCCCAATACGGGCATTCGACGGGCGCGGTCGTGAATATCGTAACGAAATCGGGCACGAATGACTTTCACGGCGACGTGTTCGAGTTTTTTCGCAACGGCGCGCTCAACGCGCGCAATTTCTTTGCAGCCAGACACGATCAATTGAAGCGCAACCAGTTCGGCGGGGCGATCGGAGGTCCGATCGCGAAGGACAAGCTATTCTTCTTCGGCAATTACCAGGGCACGCAGATCCGCAATATCGCGGCCGGCCGCACTGCGTTTGTCCTGACCCCGGCGGAGCGCAATGGAAATTTCGCGGTGATCTCCCGGCAACTGGTCGACCCCATAACCAATGTTCCTTTCCCCGGCAATCAGATCCCCGCAAGCCAAATCAGTCCGGTGACCCAGAAACTGCTGCCGCTGCTGCCCATCTCAAACTCGCCGGACGGATTTGTAATTTACGATCAACCGATCCGGCAGCACGAAAACCAGTTCTTAGGCCGCGTAGATTACTACCTTGCGTCGCAGCGGATCTACGCGAAGTACTTCAACTCGCATTACATTCAGGACGCCATATCGGGTAGGCCAAACCTGCTGGCGGCGAATCTCGGCACCGACCTGCTGGACCAGGCCATATCCATGAACCACACGTACAATTTCGGGCCGAACCTGCTCAATACTTTCACCTTTGCGTATAATCGCAACGCCGGCACGACTAGCTCCGGAGCGCCATTCAACCTGTCGGACATTGGCGTGAACATCGCCGGGCCCACGCCGCCGGAAATTTTTATGTCGGTCGCGGGCTATTTCACCATAAGCACCGGCCGCCTCCGGGCCATCGTCCGCCAGAACTTCGATTTCGAGGACAGCCTGCACTGGATCCACGGTATCCATGAAGTCTTCCTCGGCGGCGAGCTGCTGCGCGTAAGGCTGGATGGGAAGAATGCTTTTCGGCAGTCCGGCCAGTTCAATTTCTCAGGCACCTCTTACAGCGGCAATGCGCTGGCGGACTTCACGCTGGGGCAAGTCCAAAGATTCATTCAGGGCGGGGGCGAATATACGGCGCGCAACGGCAACCTCGGGAGCCTGTTCGCGCAAGACAATATCCGGGTCTCCCGGCAGTTAACCGTGAATCTCGGATTGCGTTGGGAACCCTTCGTTCCCTACGGCGACGATTTGGGGCGAACCGATTGTTTCCGGTCCGGGCAACCCTCCGCGCGATTTCCAAACTCCCCAACCGGCTATATTTTCGCGGGTGACCCGGGTTGCCCCGCGGGCGGCGCGCCGTCGACCTGGCTGGCGCTCTCTCCGCGCATCGGGTTCGCCTACCGGCTGGGCACGCGGAGCACGACCAGCATCCGCGGCGGATTTGGCGTCTTCGATCAGGCAGACGCGCTGGTGCACTGGAACAACATGGTTGACAGCGCGCCTTTCAGCCCACAATTCGTCCTCTTTGGTGTTCCCTTTGAGAACCCATATACCGGCATGACGAATCCCTTCCCCGCCCAGTTTGCGCCGAACATTCCCAGTTCCAATGTGGGGTTCCAATTACCGGTGCTGGGCGTCTCGTTCGCGCCCGACTGGAAGCCGTCGCGAATGCTTAGCTGGAATCTCACGCTCGAGCACCAGCTTCGCAAAGACGTTCTCCTGCGCGCTGCCTATGTCGCATCGAAGGGGACGCACCTCGGTTACAACACCGACTTGAACG
>QHXU01000085.1:0-544 GCA_003223065.1 Acidobacteriota bacterium
CATCTGAGCATCGACGGCATTTGGCTGTAGGCACGGCCTCTCTATTTGCGAGTCCGACCGTATGTCAAGTATATTATCGCCCTTTGAAGGCCCTAACTCAAAGTGAAGAAGACCGTGGTTCTTTTTGGAGATCCCCCGGGTGGTAAGATTACCTTCCGTGCCGTTACTTGAATACGCTCCCTTCCTTCTTCTTTACCAAGTCCACGTATTCCCCCAGCCGTCAAACTCGTAAGTAAGGACGAGATAGCCTTTTTCCCTTGAGAGTTCCTTTGTCTCCAATATGATATCGTGGATACCGTTTGGGAGTGGCTTTTCCCACATGGCCATAATGACCATTCTCCCTTTAGCAATCCCATCATCCAGTGTTCAGGCTCTTTCCAGATGCTTCCGGCTCTGACGTAATCGAGGCGGTGTCCAGGCTTGCCATAGCCCGCAACATTCTTCTTATGACGCTCGATTCACCTTTATAGTGGGCGCGAGGCGGAAGCCAGATCCACGCTCGATGAAATGTGGCCGATGGGCGATCGCAGCCGGATCTGGGATC
>QHXU01000085.1:580-8456 GCA_003223065.1 Acidobacteriota bacterium
GGCCTTCTCTCTCATTTGAACGACGAGGGCTCCGAGGCCCCCAGCCGTCCATAGGCAAGTGAATACGCCCGGTGGGGAACGGTTCGCTTGCAAAGCCGAGGTCCTTACCTGAACCGCATGTAGAAAAGCGAATTCTTCAAAAGATGGTTATATGGAGATTCATCGCGTGCCCGACGGCACTCGACGCATCTGCATCTCCCCTGGTACTGTCTTGCTAATCAGCGCGTTCGTGATCGTTTTATGGCGTCATTAACCAGTGTTCTTTAGCTCGCCGAAATTCTCTGAGCGCTAGCCCCACTTCTCCTCAGCTGCGATGCGCCCAGTACCTTCGGTACTACGTTTTGTGTCTTGACATTCTGTCCCGACCGGCGCATATTTTCGTCGGGCCGACTCGCCAGCTTGCGAGTCGTATCATTCCGGATATACGGAGGAAATGTGAAGCGTCGCCTTTGCATTTTATTTGCTGGCGTTCTGACCAGCTATCTGCTGGCCCTACCAGCCTTTGCTCGCGGCCGGAGCACTTCTCGCCGGAGTTCATCAACCGCGCGTGGTAGCAGTTCGGCCCGCAAATCGACTCGGACGAGCGGAACCAGGGCCTATAAGCGGGCACCCGCCGGAACGGCACAGCGCTCGACATCTTCGCGAGCGGTATCTCCACGGCCAAGCTCATCCGCGCCACGCGCCAGGATTTCCCCAGGTCCGAGCACTCGTACCCCCAGAGCTCGTTGCGCGACTTGCTCACGTGACAACAAGGGCCGTATTGCGCGGAGCACCACCGCGAAACACCAGTTTCAAAAGGCGCACCCGTGCCCCGCGAACGGCAGAACCTCGGGTCCGTGCCCTGGTTATGTGATCGACCATGTTGTGCCGCTCAAGCGCGGTGGTGCAGACGCCGCAAGCAACATGCAGTGGCAGACCGCTGCGGGAGCGAAAGCGAAGGATCGGATAGAGGACTGACGCGGCGGTCGCTCTCGTCTTGGCTCGTGCAAGAGCACCATTCGCGCTTCCCGCCGCCGCAACCGGCTATACATTGCGTTTGATACACTGGCATCGCGAGCGGCATCCGAGCCGACTTCGCGGGAAGGAGCATTAACGTCCATGTCGAAACAAGAAGAAGCCAATCTTATCCTCAGGCTGTACGAACTACGCCGTGAAGACACCATGCGCAAGGCGCGCGACTGGTATTTTCGAGACTTTAACCCGCAATCGATTGCCGACTTCAACACTGCGCTCTTTGGCGACCACAGCGGTCATCTGCGCATGGTCGTAAGCTATTGGGACATGGCCGCAGCCCTTGTCAACTGCGGAGCAATCAGCCTGGAGCTTTTCAATGACACCAACGGCGAGCACATCGGTGTTTTCTCGAAAATCGAGCCGTTGCTCGGCGAGGTTCGAGCCGCCTATGGACCGCAATTTGCCCGCAACCTCGAAAAACTGATTGACGCGACGCCGGACGGCCGGAAGCAGGCTGCAACCGCTCGCGAGCGCATGAAGGCGATTCGCGCTGAGCTTGCTTCAAAGCAAAAGGCCGCGCATCAGAATTAGCGCCGCATTTGTGATCCTGCATCCGTCTCAGCTCAAGCGGGTTCTCCATGAGCAAGACTCTCGCGGTAATCGTGATTGCGATCTCGACGATGGCGTGTTCGCGGTCTGATAAGACGGCCTCTGGTCCTGACGAAACGCCAGGCGTAGGCACGATCGTGCGGCTGGATCCGGCGTTCGACGCGCTGGTGCCGCGCGGCGCTCGCATTGAGAAGCTCGCCGGCGGATTTCAGTTCACGGAGGGTCCGCTATGGCGGCCTCTCGAGAAGAAGCTGTGGTTTAGCGACGTGATGGGTAACGTTGTGCGCCAGTGGTCGGCCGGCGGAGGCGCCAGCGTTGTTCTGGAGAACGCGGGCAGCGATCACCCCTATGGACCTCCCGGTTCTTTTATCGGCCCGAATGGCGAAATCGCGGACAAGGACGGAACGGTGCTTATCTGCCAGCATGGCAACCGGCGCGTTGTCCGCGTCACGAAAGATCTTCAAATCACGACACTGGTGGACCGGTTCGAAGGTAAGCGTTTCAACAGCCCGAACGACCTCGTATATAAGTACGACGGCTCTTTGTATTTCACCGATCCTCCATACGGGCTCATCAAGGGGGACGAGGATCCCTCAAAAGAGCTGCCATATAATGGCGTGTTCCGGCTTGCGAACGGAAACCTGCAACTGATCATTAAGGACCTGACGCGGCCCAACGGGATCGCCTTCTCGCCCGATCAGAAGGTGCTTTATATCGCCAATTCAGACGAGAAGCAGAAGTTGTGGATGCGGTACGATGTCGCGGATAACGGCGGCGTGAGCAATGGCCGGGTATTTTTCGACGTCACGGGGGAAAAAGAGGACGGCTTGCCGGACGGGATGAAGCTCGATTCACAAGGCAACCTGTACTGCACCGGGCCGGGCGGAATCTGGGTTTTTTCAAAGGACGGGAAGCACCTCGGCACGATCAAGCCGCCTGAGATTCCGGCCAACTGCAATTGGGGCGACGACGGGAAATCGCTCTACATGACCGCCAGGACAGGACTGTATCGCATCAAGCTGGCCGCAACCGGCGAGCGGACCCTGTACCAATGAGGAGGGAGAGGAAATGAAGCGGCGAACGTGTTTGAGAACGGTACTGGCGGGCGGGGGCTCGCTCGCAATTGCGGCTGCCCTCGAAGGCGCGACGCCTGAGCACGCAATCGGGTTGCACGTGGATCTCTCGGTCGATCCCGCGAAAGAGCAGGAGATGCTGCATAATTTCAAGACGATTTTCCGGCCTGCCGCCAGGAAACATCCCGGTTACATCGACGTCCAGATGTTGAAGCTGCGCTCGGCGGTACAAGGCAAGGCGCCCGCCGGCGTCAACTACCGGTTCGTGCTGACCTACGAGAGCGAAGAGCTGCGGCAGAAGTGGGTGGCCTCCGCGACTCATCAAAAGGTATGGCCCACGATCGAGAACACGCTCACGTCCAAGGACTACACGGTGCTGCTTTTCGATGTTGCCTAAACACATACTTTGGTGCTTCTGCGGTATTGCGGTTGCCCTCGGCTTCCGGCTCTTAGCCAGCGAGCCTCTGTCGCAACGCATCGCTCACACGGATCCTGCCAAGTACACGGTCCACAAGTCCGTACACGATGGTCCGGGCGAAATGAAATTCATGGCGCTGCTCGATAGCCATTCGCTCGATACGAATCTGTTCTTCGTGCACAGAGGCGTACTCGAGCCCAAGAGCGGGATCGGCGCGCATTTCCACAATCAATGCGAAGAGATGTTTGTCATCTTCGACGGGGAGGCGCAGTTCACGATCGACGGCCGCACGTCGTTATTGAAAGGACCGGCGGGAGCTCCCTGCCGGATGGGGCATTCGCACGCGATCTACAACGCGTCCGACAAACCAGTCGAGTGGATGAATATAAACGTTTCGGCGATCAAGGGGAAATACGACGCGTTTGATTTGCACGATGGCCGCGCCGGCGTTCCTCTCGATCCGATTCCTGTGTTCATGACCATGCGATTGTCCGGCGATCTGCTTCGTCCGGTTGCCGGCATGAACAGCGGGAAAGGGACGGTACGGTATCGGCGTGCAATCGAGCCAAGCGTTTTCGAGAGCGCCTGGGCATACGTCGACCACGTTTTGCTGCCGGAGGGCGCGTCTATCGGCCCGCACCTGCACACGCTTGGCACAGAGATTTATTACGTGATGAGCGGCCAAGGCACCGCGAAGGTATCGGCTCAACCTGCGGCTGTTGCGGAAAGCGCTCCGATTCGCGCCGGAGATGCGGTACCGATTCAACTTGGCGAAGTCCATAGCTTTGAGAACCCCGGACCCGCTCCGCTGGAGTTCATGGTGATCGGTATTGCGAGCTCGAAGACGAAGGCGATCGATACGGTCGCTTCGCGGCCATAGGCAGGACCCTACTTCACTTCGACCGTATCCAGAGCGCCTTTTTCCGCGGCGATGCCGACGATCATGAGTTCCAGATCGCGCGATTCGTTGTTGCGGAAGGAGTGCGTTTGATTGAGTAGCACCGGCACGGCATCTCCCTTGTGAATTCGCGCAGTTTCGCGCTCGACCGACACCTCGCCATCGCCGTTCAGGACATAATAGATTTCTTCGACTCCCGTGTGCCGGTGCCGTCCTTCAGATGCGCCTTCGGGAAGCAGCAAGTGATCCACGTACGACCAATTTGTCAGGAAGACCTCCGGTGAAAGGGCGCGGCGATACCGCGCCGTTCCCTGGCCGCCCCGGTAGCCCGGAATGGGCCGAAGCAGGTTCCGGTCCAGCCGCATGGTCATGAACACCGGGACCGGGTCCTTCGCAACACCGACGCGAGGATCTCCGAGGTTGAAGGCATCGTACTTGCCCTTGACCGCAGTCACGTTGATGTTCATGAATTCGACCGGCTTGTCCGCGGGATTATAGATGGCGTGAGAATGGCCCATGCGTACGGGCGCACCGATGGTCCCTTTGAGCGCCGAAGTTCGCCCATCGACAGTGAATTCGGCTTCGCCATCGAAGATGATGAACATCTCTTCGCATTGGTTGTGAAAATGGTGGCCCACGCCGCCGCCCGGCATGACCTGGCAGCGATGCATGAAGAAGAAATTCGTGCTCAGGGCATTGCCGGGCAACAATGTCTCGCAGGCCATATCGCCCGCGCTATCATGCGAGCGGCTGCGCCGATATTTGCCCGGGTCGGTGTGCCCGATGCGTTGTGCAAGGGGCTCGAGGGCCAACAACGTTCCGCTTGGTTCCGAGGCGACCGTCAGACCGATGGCGATGGCTGACAGGAGTATCCGAGCAGACATGATGTTCGTCCAGACTTAGATCTGTTTCAACAGCCACTCGATCGCGCGCCGCTGCAGTTTCACGTATTCGGGAGCCCACAACGCGTGAATTGTGTGGCCCGGCGAGGTAAAGACGACGCGGCCCCGCCCGTAATCGTACGCCCAGCCAGCAGCCGACTTCGTTCCCAGTTTCTGAAAGGTCAGCCCGTCAACGTTCTCGGCCTCGAGCAGGATGTCCTTGCGGTCCTTGTCGTATTCGACGTAATGCTGCTCGTCATTGACGAAGAAGTCCTGAATTCCACGCGTGATCGGGTGATTGGAATTCACCACGCGGACCTTGAAGGGACGCAGCGGCGGATGTCCGATGTAAGCGCCGCCCATGAGATCGCGATACGTCTTCGAGGATAGCGACACGTGGCTGTTGTTGTGGAGCGCGTAAAAGCCGTTTCCTCTCGCAACGAACTCCTTCAGCGCGAGTGCCTGCTCTTCCCGGAGCCAGTTTTGCGACCTGGCCTCAGGAAACTCCTCCCGATTTTCGAGCCCCTGCTCGTAAGACGCGTAGGCGTCCGGGCCCAGATACCCGTTGGGCCAGATCATGCCGTCTCGCAGGCACAGAAAGACCTGATAATCCTTCAGCAGGTCCCGGGAGAGCCGGTCGTAATCAATCGTGTAGTCAACCGACACGTTCAGCCCATCGTAGATCTTGGTCAGCGCGACTCGGATGTAGTCGGAGTTGTGATAGCGATCTCCGATGAGGGCCAGAACGCGTGGCCTGTTGATTTGCCCCGAGGCGGACCGTAAAACGCCCGCGCCGGCCGCAACTCCTTGCAACAGCGCCCTTCGGGTAATCTTCATTTGTCATGGAGTTTACGCACCATCGAGTGTGGAAGTCAATGCACTGCGGGACAGCGCGAGATTCATTCCGGTAACCCAACATATTGTCAAACGCCGTACGTCCCGCAGCGTCCAATGTTTAAGCGGCCGCACTCCGGATTCGGTCGAGCGAGGTGCGGCCCACGCATATGCTCGCCGCCGACCTCAAACACGCCTTCCGGATGCTCCGCCAAAGCCCCGGCTTCACAGCCGCCGCGGTTTCCGCGCTGGCCCTCGGAATCGGGGCCAACACTGCCATTTTTTCCGTTATCAACACGGTCCTGCTCAAGCCTCTGGCTTTTCCCCAGCCGGATCGCATCGTCGTTCTGATGAACAGCTCTCCGCAGGGCAGCGCGCCGGCGGCTTCCGTACCCAAGTACAACACCTGGCGGCGGCAAACCCAGGTGCTCGAGGATGTGACGGCCTTCGATACCGGAGGGCCCGGACTCAATCTCAGTGGAGGCGACCGCCCGGAACAAATCAAGGGCATCCATGTCTCCCACGAGTTCTTCCATCTCTTCGGCGCCCAAACTGTGCTTGGCCGCACTTTCACGGCGGCCGAGGACCTTCCTCGCGGAGGCCATGTCGCCGTGCTCTCAAACGGTATCTGGCAGCGACGCTTCGGCGCCGATCCCACGATCGTGGGCAAAGCGTTCTCGCTCGGCGGCGAACTCTACTCCGTGATCGGCGTCCTCGCTCCGAATTTCAGCTTCGATCCGCCCGCCGACATCTACCTGCCGTTCCAAGCCGACCCCAGCAGCACCAACCAGGGTCATTACTTCCGCGCAGCGGCCCGCCTCAAGCCCGGCGTCTCGCTCAGCGCCGCGAAGGCGGAGCTCCAACTGGCAGGCGAAGAGTTCAAACGCACATACCCAGGCGCGCTGGATCCCAAAGCCAGTTTCAGCGTCGAGCCGATGCAGCAACTGCTGGTTCGCAATGTCCGCGCCGCGCTCTATGTCCTGCTCGGCGCTGTCGGCTGCGTTCTACTGATCGCCTGCGCGAACGTCGCCAACCTGCTTTTAGCGCGCGCCACTCGCCGCTCCCGCGAAATTGCGATCCGCTCTGCGCTTGGCGCGGGCCGCGGCCGCATCGTCCGTCAACTCCTTACCGAAAGCCTGCTGCTTTCCCTGACCGGCGGTATCCTCGGCCTTGCGATCGGTGTTCTCGGCGTACGTGCGTTATTGGCGGTGAACCCGGGCAACATTCCCCGCATCGGCCAGGACGGCTCCGCTATCACGCTCGACTGGACCGTTCTCTGCTTTACCGTGCTTCTGTCACTTCTCACCGGCATCCTTTTCGGCCTTGCGCCGGCGCTCCACGCCTCGCGGGCCGATCTCAACGCCATTCTTAAGGACGCCGGCGCCCGCTCGGGCTCCGGTGCGCGGCAAAACAAGGCTCGCGGGCTGCTCGTGGTGGCCGAAATCGCCCTGGCCATGGTGCTGCTGGTAGGCGCCGGGCTGCTGGTCCGCACTTTCGCAGCGCTGCACAGCGTTGTCCCCGGTTTTGATCCGCACCACGTCCTTACCATGGAAACGTCGCTCACGGGAGCGCATTATGACCGGACGGCCGACATTTCCGAGATGACCCGCCGCGTGATCGAACGCGTCGAGGCGATACCCGGCGTCGAGGCCGCGGCTGCCAGCTCCTACCTGCCGCTAGATAGCGGTCTCGGCCTGGGTTTTGTGATCGAAGGACGCCCTCTTACGAACGGACCGGTGCATGGCGGCGCTGCGTGGAATTACGTCACGTGGCGCTTTTTCGATGTCTTCAAGATCCCCGTTGTAAATGGGCGCAGCTTCACTGAAAGGGACAACGTGGCTGCGCCGCCGGTGGTTCTCATCAACGAGGCCATGGCCAGGCGGTACTGGAAAAATGCAAGCCCGATCGGACAGCGCCTGATCATCGGCGTCGGCATGGGTCCCGATTTCGTTCAGGCCCCGCGCGAAATCATCGGCATCATTGGCGATACCCGGGATGGCGGTCTCAACAACGATCCGTTCCCGGCGACCTTCGTTCCGCTCTCCCAGGTCCAGGACTCCTATATGGCGCTCAACAATCGATTCATGCCGCTGCGCTGGCTGATCCGTTCCAGGTTCACACCGCTCGAACCCATCCAGCGAGCTTTCCAGGACGCCGCCGATCTTCCCGTGGCGCACATCCGGAGCATGGATCAAATCATCAACCACTC
>QHXU01000137.1:0-3607 GCA_003223065.1 Acidobacteriota bacterium
GGAGCGGCGCTTCGGCTGGTCCACGTCATTCCAGGAATGGATGGCTTTCCCTCGCGGCAGATGGATCAGCAGTTTGAAGAGGACATGCGCAACGACGCACGGCAGTCGGTCGAGAATCTACAACACGCCGCAGGCCTGGATGTGCCGCTGTGCGTGGCGGTGGGGAATGTGGCCGAGGCCGTTCGCGAGGAGGCGCGCCGGCACAGGGCGGATCTGGTCGTGATTCGACGCGGCACCCTGCACGAGACATTGGGCCGGCTGCGCACCCACGCCTACGGTATCATCCGGCACTCGCCTTGTCCGGTCCTCAGCGTGTAGTGGGGAGGTTATGCTTTTTCAGCTTGTAGCGGAGCGCGTCGCGGCCGATGCGCAGCAGGCGCGCCGCCTGGGACTGATTTCCGCCGGCGGCCTCAAGCGCGCGGACAATCAGCAGGCGCTCCTGCTCCTCGAGCGCGCCGACCTCCGAGGGTGATGGCAGCGGAGCCTGCACCGAAGCCGCTTGCTCGGAAGGGACATGCAAATACGTGGGCAGGTCCTGCAAGTCGATGGTGTCGCCCAGGGCCATCATGCAGGCGTGCCCGATGACGTTTTCGAGTTCCCGAACATTGCCGGGCCAGGAATGCAGTGAAAGCCGGATCTGCGCGCGGTGTGTGAGTCCGCGGATCTCTTTTCCGTACTGGCCGGCGAACCGGCCGATGAAATGCCGCTCCAGCAGAGGCAGGTCTTCCTTGCGGTCGGCCAGGCGCGGGACCTGGACCTCCACCATCGACAAGCGGTAGTAAAGATCTTCGCGAAAGCGCTTCTCGGCGATAGCGGCACGCAAGTCGTGATTGGTGGCTGCAATCACGCGAACGTCCACCTTGTGCGAAGTGAGCGATCCCACGCGCTGCACCTCCTGGTTCTGCAGCACACGTAGAAGCTTCGCCTGGGTGCCCAGCGGCATGTCTCCGATCTCGTCCAGAAACAGCGTGCCGCCGTGGGCGTGCTCGAACATTCCTGCCTTATCGTGACTGGCCCCGGTGAACGACCCCTTGACGTGCCCGAACAGCTCGCTCTCAAACAGCGTCTCAACCACCGCCGAGCAGTTGAGCACGACGTAGCGCCCCGAAGCTGCCGGGCTCAGCCGGTGAAGCGCCTGGGCCACCAGATCCTTTCCCGTTCCGGTTTCCCCGGTGACGAGCACTACACGATAGTGCGGCGCCACGCGCCGGATGCGCGAGAACATGTCCCACATGAGCGGGGTGTGGCCCACTATCCTCTCGAACTCGGCGCTAGCCAGCAGCTCATCTTCTAGCTGCAGCGCGCGCTGCCGTCTCCGCGCGGGCTCGCGCAGAGCGGCGATCGACACGGGCTTGTTCAAATAATCGCTCGCGCCCTTCCTGATTGCCTCCACCGCGGACTCGGTCGAGTAATGCGCCGTCATGAGGATCACGTCCGTGGATGGATCGAACTCCATGATCCGCTCCAGCACTTCGAGCCCGCTCAATCGCGGCATTACCAGATCCGTAAGCACAATCTGCGGATGGTGGCTGTGAGCCAGATCGAGCCCCTCCTCGGGATCGGCGGCCGTGAGGATTTCAAGACCCGGTTGCGCCAGCGCGGTCGACAGCAGATCCAGGCTCGCCGCATTGTCGTCGATGATCAGGAGCGAGAGCGCGGGCTTAGCAGTAGCGGGCATCTAGAATTGTTTACCGCAACAGACGCTCCACCTCGCCCCGCAGCGCCCCGAGCCGGATTGGTTTGGTGATGTAGCCCGTGAATCCGACAGCCATAGCCCGTTCGCGGTCGCCCTGCATGGCGCTGGCAGTCAGAGCCATGATCGGAATAGCGGCGAAATGCGAGTCTCGGCGGAGCTCTTCAATGACACCGAAGCCGTCGATGCCGGGCATATGCAGGTCAAGGATGATCAGATCGGGCTGGACCTCGCGGGCGCACCGCAGAGCTTCGACCCCGTCGCCCGCTTCGTAGACCGCATAGCCGCTGTTCTCGAGCACGGTCCGGACCAACTCCCGGCCGTTGGGCTTATCGTCGGCGATCAAGATCTTCTTCATATTCTATCCAGCCCCTTCGCCTGGTTGACAGGAAGCGTGAAGGTGAAGCGGCTTCCCTTGCCCGGTTCGCTTTCGAGCCAGATTCTACCGCCATGCTGCTCCACCAGCCGCTTGGTGATGGCCAAGCCGAGTCCAGTGCCTTCACGCACACCCTTGGTCGTTGCGCCGACCTGGTGGAATTTGTCGAAGATGGCTCCGTGTTCCTGCGGCGGGATCCCGACGCCTGTGTCGCTGACCGATATTTCGACCAAGTCATCCCGAACTGACGCGTTCACACAGACGCGTCCACCCTGCGGCGTGAACTTGACCGCGTTGCTCAATAGGTTGTACAAGACCTGCTTGAAGCGGACCCGGTCGGCCTCGATGCCGACGGAGACTCCGACGTTGGTCTCGATCTCGATCGACTTCGCGCGACCCAGCGGCCGAATGGAGGAAAGCGCTTCCTCGAGCACGGTCGCGATGTCGAAGACCTCACTTCGCAGCTCGAGCCGGCCGGCCTCGATCTTGCTCAGGTCGAGGATGTCGTTGATCAACTCCAGCAGGTGAATCGAATCCTTGTGAATGTGGCCGACGAAGCGCTTCTGGTCTTCGTTGAGAGGCCCCTTGAGCTGCTCGGCCAGTAACTCGGAGAACCCGATGACGGTGTGAAGCGGCGTGCGCAACTCATGGCTCATGCTTGCCAGAAACTCGCTCTTGAGGCGGTCGGCGCGCTCGATTGCCCGGTTGCGCGCCTCCAGCTCCCGGTTGGTTGCGGCCAACTCGCGCGTGTAGGTTTCCTGGATCGCGCGAAGCTGGCTCTCGGCTCGTTTGCGCTCGCTGGTATCGCGGATAATAGCGGTGACGCGGAAGCCGTCCTCGGACTTCACCGGACTCAGACTGATCTCGACTGGAAAGCGCGAGCCATCCTTGCGCCTCCCCTCCAATGTCAGGCCGCTACCCATCGGACGAGTAAGCGGGTGGTCCCAGTAGCGGGCGCGATGGTGCACGTGCATGGCGCGAAGATCTTCCGGGATCAGGAGCTCCACTGGCTGGCCTAGCAACTCCTCACGGTTGTAGCCAAAGAGCTTTTCAGTCACCCTGTTGAGCAATACAATGCGGCCCTCGCGGTCCACTTCGATGATGGCATCGGGGGCGGCCTCGAGCAGCTCGCGGAACCGGCGCTCCGCCCGCGCTTCGGTTTGCATTTCCGTCTCGCGTTCCATCAGGTCGAGGAGCTCCCGCTCAACGGCGAGCCGCCGGGTGATATCGGCCACGATGGCAAGCGTGCCCCGATTGGTTCCCTGGCTGTCTGTCCAGGGACCTGTCCGCAGTTCCACATCGATTACGGTGCCGTCCTTTCGGCGTGGGCGCAACTCGACCTCACGCTCATGTGCCGAGTGCAACTGCAATTCCAACGGGAGCGGACGCCCGAGGACGTCTTCCTCGGCCCATCCCAAGATGCGCTCGGCTCCCCGGCTCCACAATTGCACACGACCGTCCGGGTTCAGAGCGATGATTCCCGAGGGCGATGCATCGAGTAGAGCGCGCAGGAATTCAGCAGGGTGCTGTGCGGGCAT
>QHXU01000137.1:3752-16050 GCA_003223065.1 Acidobacteriota bacterium
GACCCCATGGGAGAAACCAGCATGATTGCAGCAACCACCGATAGCACACAAGAGCTTCTGGGAAGCCACGGACCGCTTGAGCTTTTCTTTAAGCCTCGGAAGGTCGCCGTAATCGGCGCGACGGACACCCAGGGGAGCGTCGGCGGTGCGCTGTTCTGGAACCTGGTTCGTTCTCCGTTCGACGGCGTGGTATTTCCTGTTAATCCGAATCGTCCCAGCGTTCTAGGCACGAAGTGCTATCGCAGCATCGGTGATGTGCCGGCAAAAGTTGATCTTGCGGTAGTGGCCACGCCTGCCGCAACCGTGCCGGGTGTCATCGGGGAATGCGCCGCCGCGGGAGTCGCGGCCGCCATCATTATTTCCGCAGGATTCCGGGAAACCGGCTCGACGGGCATGGCGCTAGAGCAAGAAGTGCTGAACGAATCCCGCCGGAACAGAATGCGCATCATCGGACCGAATTGCTTGGGCCTGATGAATCCGCTCAACGGGTTGAACGCCACTTTCGCCAACGCGATGGCGCGGCCCGGCAACGTAGGGTTCATCAGCCAGAGCGGCGCGCTCTGCACCGCCATCCTCGACTGGAGCATCCGCGAAATGGTGGGGTTCAGCGCCTTCGTTTCTGTCGGCTCGATGCTCGACGTGGGCTGGGGCGACCTGATCCAGTACCTGGGCGACGATCCGAACACGCACAGCATCATCGTCTACATGGAGTCGGTCGGAGACGCACGCTCCTTTCTTTCGGCTGCACGCGAGGTGGCGTTGACCAAGCCGATCATCGTCATCAAGGCCGGTCGTTCGGAGGCTGCGGCCAAGGCGGCGGCGTCGCACACCGGCGCGCTGACCGGCAGCGACGAGGTTCTGGATGCCGCCTTCCGCCGCTGCGGCGTGTTGCGCGTCAACCGGATCGCAGATCTCTTCTATTTGTCCGAGGCGCTCGGCAAACAGCCGCGGCCGAAGGGACCGCGCCTCACGATCGTGACGAACGCGGGGGGCCCCGGCGTTCTGGCAACCGACGCGCTTCTCTCGCAGGGCGGCCAACTCGCGGAACTTTCCCGCGAGACGATTGAACAATTGAACCGGGTCCTGCCTCCTTACTGGAGCCATCACAATCCCATCGACATTCTGGGGGACGCCGGTCCGGAGCATTATGCAAAAGCGGTCGACCTTGCCGCCAAAGACCCGAACACCGATGGCCTGCTCGTGATTCTGGCTCCGCAGCGAATGACCGATCCGACGGTGATCGCCGAGGAGTTGAACCGTTGCGCGAAGCTTGAAGGTAAGCCGGTTCTCGCCAGTTGGATGGGCGGAGCAAGTGTTGCCGCCGGCGAGAGTATTCTGAACCGCATCGGCGTTCCGACCTATCCGTATCCGGATTCCGCCGCCCAGGTGTTCCACGCCATGTGGCGCTACAACGACAACCTTCGGGCCCTTTACGAAACGCCTGCAACAGTCGATTCCGGGGTGGAGGCTGCCGGCCGGGAACAGGCCGCTCGAATCCTGCAAAATGCGCGGGCCCGCGGCCGGACGCTGCTGACCGAGGCAGAGTCGAAGAATCTGCTCGCCGCCTATGGCATTCCCACGGTTCAAACCTCGATTGCTACGAGTGAGAATTCCGCGGCCGCGGAAGCGAATCGAATCGGCTATCCCGTGGTTGTGAAACTGCACTCCGAGACCATTACGCACAAGACGGACGTTGGAGGAGTGCAATTGAATCTTGCCGATGAAGCCTCCGTCCGCAAGGCCTACCGAAGCATTAAGGCCGCCGTTCGTTCAAAGGACTTTCTCGGCGTCACCGTGCAGCCGATGGTCCAATTTGGGCGCGACGGGGGCGAGGGCTACGAGCTGATCCTCGGCTCGAGCATCGACGCACAGTTCGGACCTGTTTTGCTGTTCGGAAGCGGCGGCCTGCTGGTCGAGGTCTTCAGGGATCGCGCGCTGGGCCTGCCTCCGCTAAACACGACCCTGGCGCGGCGGGTGATGGAGCGCACCAAGATCTTCACTGCGCTCACCGGTGTGCGCGGTCGCAAGTCCGTCGATGTGGCCGCGCTCGAGCGGCTGCTGGTACGGTTCAGTTACCTGGTAGCTGAACAGAGGTGGATCAGGGAGATTGACATCAATCCCCTGCTGGCATCACCCGAGCGACTGATCGCCCTTGACGCGCGCGTAGTGCTACATCCGCCTGACATGCGCGAGGAGGATCTTCCGCGGCTGGCCATCCGCCCTTATCCAGTGCAGTACCTAACGCCATGGCGATTCGACGACGGGACCGAGGTCCTCATCCGGCCCATCCGCCCGGAGGATGAGCCGCTGATGGTGCGGTTTCACGGCACTGTTTCCGAGCGCAGCGTCTACCTTCGTTACTTCCACATGATCAACCTGGACAGCCGAGTGGCGCATGAGCGGCTGACACGGATCTGCTTCATCGACTATGACCGCGAGATGGCGTTGGTCGTGGAGCGCAGGAATCCGGAAACCTCTGAGCGCGAGATCCTGGCGGTGGGCCGCTTGACCAAAGCGCGCCAGACAAACGAGGCTGAGTTCGCCGTGCTGATCGGCGACGAGTTTCAGGGCCACGGCCTGGGCACGGAGTTGGTGCGGCATCTCCTCGAGATCGCACGCGCAGAGAAGCTGAACCGCGTGACTGCCGACATCCTGCCCGAGAATGATCCCATGATGCGGATTTGCAGACAGCTCGGATTCCGGCTGCAGTACTCAATCGAGGAACATGTCGTGAAGGCCGACCTCGCGCTGGAATCCTGATTGCACCTCAACCGGCGAGAGTGAGAACCGAGATGACGCTAAACACTGAAAAGACAGTGGGAGAAATCGCAGCCGAATATCCGGCGGCGGCGCGGGTGTTTGAAAAGCACCATATCGATTACTGTTGTGGGGGAAAACACCCAGTTGTGGAGGCTTGCCGCGTGGCCGGCGTCCGGGCCGAGGACGTGATGACGGAAGTCGAGACCGCCGGCCAGACCGCGCTCGCCCAGCAGGCTCCGGACTGGAACGCAGCGCCGCTAAGTGAAGTTGTTCAGCACATTCTGGACAAACATCATGCCTGGCTGCGTGAGGAGTTGCCGTTGATCGGGCAGTTGCTGAAAAGGATGCTGGAGTTGCACGGTGTTCGCTTCCTTCCGTTGCAGCGCGTTTTCACTCATCTCCGGAACGAGCTGGAATCTCACATGCGGAAAGAAGAGAAGTTTCTGTTTCCCTCGATCCTTCGCATGGAGCAGGCGGTGGCCGCCGGAGGCCGGATTCCCAAGTCGCCCTTCGGCTCCGTGCGCCACCCAATCCTGATGATGGAGCAAGACCACGACGTTGTGTCGCGGGACCTGGATGAAATCCGCGATATTACCTACGGCTACGATCTGCCGGAAGATGCGTGCATGAGTTTTCGCGCACTGTACCGGGAACTTCAGGCTCTCGAAGCCGACTTACACACTCACATGCATTTGGAGAACAACATTGTCTTCCCTCGCACGGCACGCTTAGAGCGCGAGGATTGCGTTCTCCCAGGAGAAGAACGATGCTAAGGCAGCTGATCGACGGAATCCGGGCCAACGACCGGGAATCCTGGTTCTTAGTTTGGATGGCGGGACTGTTCGTAGTAGGGATCGTCTTCAACTTGATCGTCGGAGGTGCGGCGTGAAAACGATGGCCGCGGGTTTCCTGCTGGTCTTGACCCCGCTAGTTGTCGCGTGGGTCGTTGCGGAGTCGGCCAGATCGAGGGATGAGGCACGGAGATCCCGCGTCGAGCTTCTCAGGCGGCTCTTGCAGTAAGAAGAACATTCGGCCGGGCCCGGGACCACGCCTTGCAGAACCGGCCTGGATTTATTCAGAACATGTCACGCGCGCCCGAGAGTCTTACACGCCTATCGGGTGCAGCGGCTGATACACGCAGCGCGGATCTTCGGCAAGATAGTTCCCGGTGAGGGCGTAGGCTCGCGAGCGCGATCCGCCGCAAATGTTGTGGTACTCGCAGCGGCCGCACTTCCCCTGGCGTTTTTCCGGATCACGCAGCACCTTAAACAGTTCCCGGTTGCGGTACACGTCCACCAGCGAGTCACGCAGCACGTTCCCGCCCGAGACTGGCAGAAAACCACTCGGGAAAATCTCGCCAGTGTGAGAGACGAATACGAAGCCTTTGCCGTCGCCAACACCCGCGGTTCTCCAGACCACTCGCCGAGCGACCTGGCTGTTTGAGCCCGCACCGCGGTCGCCCCTCTGGTGCTGGGCGACGTAGCGACGGTAATGCATTCCCTCGGTCGTTTTGATATCGAAGGGCACGATTTTCGATAGTTCGTAGAGAATCTCAAATACCTTCTCGTACTCGTCCCCGGTCAGATCGTCATTCTCGAGCGCCCGCCCGGTGACCACCAGGAAGAACAGGCTCCACATCTTGCCGCCGGTCTCGCACACGCGCTCGGCGATCTGCGGAAGCATCCGCTGGTTGCGGCGGGTCACCGTGGTCTGGACTTGTGTGTCGAGGCCGATGCCCTTCGCATGATGCAATGCGAACATCGCGCGATCGTACGTCCCGGGAACCTGACGGAAGTTATCGTGCGTAGACGCGTCGGGGCCATCCAAGCTGATCGCCATGCGCGAGATCCCAAGATCCTTGAAACGGCCGATCGCATCGCCGGTCAACAGCGGCGTGGCGCTGGGGGTCACGTTGGTGCGCAGGCCCAGCTCGACACTATAGCGGATCAGTTCGTACAGGTCGGGACGTTTGAGTGGATCGCCGCCGGTGAATACCATCAGCGGATTTCCGAACGAACGGATCTCTTCGAGCAGCCGGAAGCCGTCGCCGGTGGACAGCTCCTGTGGATCGCGATCCACAGGCGCTGTCCGCCGGCGACGGCTTCCGGCTGCTCGAAGAGATCCGTTCGTTCGGAAATCCGCTGATGGCGACTGGTCAAAGTTCATGCGGAATCTCCTCGCGTGGGGGTGGTGCAATCGAACGGCCACGCCAAGTGCTTTATTCTCGAGCGGTGCTGGGTGAAATAGCCCAATTCTAGTTGCGGGGCGCGCAAAGGCCTAATCTTTCGCTCGCGCGACCTGGCGTAATACGTTGATGCCATATGTACTCGCGCAAGGAAGCCGGCGTGCAACGTTCTCGGTGAAGAGGAGGACGCGTATGCATATTCAGGCAATGTCTCAGAATAAAACAGGCAAGCAGCTTCGCGATACCGCGTTCAGCGCCGCCGCCGAGGAACGGATGCGGTGGGCGGTAGTGGCTCTCGTCGCGGTTCTGTTGCTGGGCGGGCTTTTTCTTGCGATCGGAAATGGCCTCGCATAATTCGAGGCCATTTCGGGGCGGGGCGTGTCAGAAGCTAACCTGGTTTACTCCACGGTCTGTGAGGAGCATCCCACTGAGTAACGGCTTGAGGAGTCAGATACTCGCCAGGACCCGTTCCTTAACCGCAAAGGCCGCGATCAACGGGTTCACTAGCCGGCGAAAGTCTGCCAAACTCATGCGGATAACGTCGCGATGTGTGCCGGCGTTAAATGCGATGAACTCAGCCGCAGCGACATTCTCGTCGACGAGCACCGGCATCTCAGTCTCATTCCAGAAGGGCGGCATGGCGCCGAGGTCGCTGCCGGGGAACAGTCCGGCCAATTCGGCTTCGCTGGCCAGACGGACATGGCTCAGACCCATGAGCCGGCCCACCTCCGCGAAGTTGACCAAGCAGTCGGCCGGCAGCACGACCATCCCGAAGCCATTGTCGCCGAAGTACACCACGGTTTTTGCAATTTCGTCCGCCGGAATCCGCTCGGCTGCGGCAACCTCGCGAGCGGTGTACGCCGGTGAATGAATCGAATGCGAGTACACAACATAACTGCGGTCCAGGTACTCAAGGCATCGTATAAGCGTCTTCATGGTGTGACCTCTTTCGTCACTGTGCAGAAGCAATCCGAACGCCATTCTCGAAACAATTGCGAGAGATCACTAAATGCGCTCGCTCAGTGCGACAGCGGGCTTCGAGTTGACTGCCGACGACTATCCCTAAAGTCGACCGCTGGCAGAGTTGCACCGGCCCCTCACCGGGCAATACTCGCAGTGCCCTTGATAGAAGCCGCACTGCGCCTCGTCGCTCGCGGTTAGCGGAGGGGGAGCGACGAAGGCCGCCTTATCGGCTTGTTCGGGCATGGGTTCCAATCGCGCCATTTCCCTCGCGATCACAATATTTCTAGACGCAACCTCCGATCCTCCGTCGAACCGTGCTAACGCAGTATCTCGAGGCTGTTTTTCTGTTTCCTTCCGCGACATTGCCTGTATGCGCATACTATTACTCCGTCCTTAGTTTAAGGTGCACGCCGGCTTCCTCACGCGAGAGTGATGCTAATCAACGCGTTACGCCTCATGGCTCCCGCGCGTCGATAACAGAAGCAAGAAACACGGGCTAATGGCGCTACTCTAGAGTCATAAGGCCCACGTACTATAGAGTGATAAGGCCCACGTACTATAGAGTGATAAGGCCCACGTACTACGAGTCCGCAACAGTGGAAGCCTTCGTCGTGACGTCGCGATTAATAATGGTTACTCCTGCTCGAGCATTCGCCTTGCTTTCTCAAGCGCAGCCTGCTGCTCTTTGGTCGGCGGCGGCATCTTGAGATCGAGTTCCTCGATTGTCGTCGCGAGGATCTCCGAAACCAGCCATCGCGAAACCCATTTGTGATCGGCGGGAATGATGTACCACGGCGCGGGCCCGGTGCTGGTGGCGCTCAAAGCGTCTTCGTAGGCCTGAACGTACTCCTGCCAGTGCGCGCGTTCGGCCAGATCCGCCTCCGAGAATTTCCAGTGTTTCTTCGGATTGTCCAGTCGTGCGAGGAGCCGCTCTTTTTGCTCTTTTTTCGAGAGATGGAGAAAGAACTTGAGGATGACGGTCCCGTTTCGCACCAGGTGTTTTTCAAAATGATTAATGTCCTGATAGCGATCCTGCCACAGTGCCCTCCCCGGCTCCGGGTGTGGGAGCCTCTGCTTTTCGAGCCACTCCGGATGCACCCGCACCACCAGCACTTCCTCGTAATAGGACCGGTTGAAGATACCGATGCGCCCGCGCGCAGGCAGGCATTTCGTATATCGCCACAGAAAATCGTGCTCCAGTTCCTCGGCCGATGGCTGCTTGAAAGAGAACACCTGGCAGCTCTGCGGATTCACGCCGCTCATCACGTGCTTGATCAGGCCGTCCTTGCCGGCGGTATCCATGGCCTGCAGCACGATCAGCACCGCGTATCGCTCGCTCGCCCACAGCAGGTCCTGGACGTCGGTCAGACGCTGGAGGTTGTGTGCGATGAGCTCTTCGGCGTCCTCTTTCGATTCGTGCTTTCCGGTCCAGCCGGGATCGTAATCGTGCAGCCGGATTCTTGTATCCGGCTTGACACGAAACTGCGCAGGCAGGTCGTGATTTGACGACATGATATCCCCAGTTTAGTGGCGAGCAAGCACCGGGTTCAGAGTGCCGCTCATCGTTTACAAAGGAACTGTTCTAGCGGCCGTAGGACCGGCCGCGGATTAGAATTGAGGTGACGGGACGAAACTCAGCCAGGAGGGAATCATGGCTTTCACTGGCGACGAAATTCGCGCCAACCGCGACTACTTCGCTCATAAGCTCCGCGCAGAGAAACAGCGCACTGATGTATTGCACGCCGTCGAGGGCGGGCCATTCGACTTCGTCCTCCTTGACACGCGCAGTAGAGAGGCCTTCGCCGGCGGACACATCCCAGGCGCACTATGTGCCCCGATGGAAGAGCTGGAACAACTTACGCCGGTTCTGCCCAAAGACAAGGAAATCGTGACCTACTGCTGGGGGCATGACTGACAGCTCTCCGCCAAGGCGGCTCTGCAGTTGGCAGAGAAAGGGTACCTGGCCAAGGAGCTGAACGTCGGCTGGAAGGAGTGGACCCACAATCGGCACCCGACTCATCAAGGTAAAGCCAAGGGCCCACGCTGCGAATGCAGCAAATGAAACCTCGCCGGCTGCATCGGTCCTTCTCAGAACGGGAACATTTGCTTCAGCTCGTCTCGTGAGGGTTGCCGCCCATACTCGCAGACCTCGAAGGCTTGCGCGTAGTGGACTTTGCGCGCCCGTTCCTGGCCGTAGAATTTGACCAGAGCATCGCGGTAGCTGTCCGCATAGCCGGCGTAGCGCCCGGCGAGATCTCTGCGGACCTCTTCACGGCGCCGCTGGCGTCCGGTCTGGTCTTCAGGGTACAGTCCGGGATAGCCGTTCGCGCCCCCTTCGTGGATCTGCGATTCCATTACAAGGAGAGCGTCCAGCGTGGGTTCGATTACGTCGTCAATGTCGACAGCGACATCCGCGCGGAAGGGATTCGGGCGCTGGAAGTGATCCGACGCATAGAGGAACACCGGGTTCTTCTTGAGCGCCGGAACGTCCGGGCAGAAGAACGGCACCGTAACCATGTACGCCGAGTCCTGTACCAGAATCGAGGTGTAGCGGTGATCGGGGTGATAGTCGTTGGGCCGGTTGGCGATCACAATGTCCGCGTTCCATTCCCGGATCAACCTGGTTATAATGCGCCGATTTTCAAGCGTGGGCAGGATCTCCCCGTCGTGTATGTCCACCACCTCGGTGGTAACGCCCAGCCGCCGGCCCACCTCCATCACTTCTTTCTTTCTGCGCAGCGCCAACGGTCCTCCCGCGATCTGCCAGTGACCGATATCGCCGTTGGTAGTCGAGACCAGCTTGACGTGGTGCCCCATTTTTGCCCACTTCATCGCCACACCCGCCCCGCGATACTCCGCATCGTCCGGATGCGCGCCGAAGATGATGATCCGCAGCTTGCCGTCTGCTGGAGCCTGCGCCGGCGCAGCGGCCCTGGCCAACCCGACCTGCGGTCGCTGGTCTCTCATCACTGTCCCCAGCACTGCTCCAAGTCCGAAAGCCAGGAGCACGTTCAAAGCCGGGAATCGCATTAACCCTTTCATGTTGATGTCTCCTCTCCCCGCCATTTCTGCCATTTGGCTGAGAGCCCTAAACGAACTTATAGACACCCGGGATGGGCAGCGGCATCGGATCCATCGTGGATTTGTAGTCGAACTCTTTTGGCTGGAGATCCTGCTTCGATGCCATGATCATATCCCAGGTGATCTTCAGGCCCGAATAGGCCGATTCGCGGCCCATAATCGCGGTCATTGTGCTCTCCGCGACAGCCATGCCCTGATTGATGTAGGGACCCGCACCGGTAATGCTCCTGATCATGTCGATGTGTTCCTGCACGTATGGGTTGATGCCTTTGGCGCCCATATCCCGGCCGTTGCTGCGGCCCTTTGCGCCGACGATCAGGTCGCTGACGTCGCGATGCAGGCCGTTCGGATATTGCCGGCAGTGGCTCGAAAGGCGGACACCGTTGGGATACACGAAATCGGACGACATGTGGTCGTAAATGTTTCCGTACAACGGTTCGCGCGGGCGCCACGCCGCTCCGCCGGATGCCACCACTTCCACTGGATGCGCTCCCATCACCCAATTCATGAAATCGATATTGTGGAAGTGCTGCTCGACAATCTGGTCGCCGCATATCCAGATAAACGAATACCAGTTGCGGTGCTCCCATTCCATGTCTCCCCACTTTGGATCGCGCGCTTCCGCGTGGAACACCGGACGACTCAGATAATAGGAATTAAGCGCGACGATGTCGCCGATCGCGCCGTTATGAATCTTGTCGACGGTCTCGATGTATTCGCGCTCGGCGTGGCGCTGCGCCCCGGACATCACTGTCAGCTTTTTCTCTTCCGCCTTCTTTACTGCGGCCATGAAACGCCGCACGCCTACCGGATCCGTCGCGATCGGCTTCTCCGTAAACACGTGCTTTCCGGCTTCGATGGCGGCTTCAAAGTGCTGTGGCCGGTAACCGGGAGGCGTCGCCAGCATCACGATATCGACGTCTGAGTTGATGAGTTTCCGGAATGCGTCGAATCCGACGAAATGATGCTCGGGATCGACTTTGATCCGAGACCGGACGGAGGCGACGAGCTCCTCCGCGCTCATCTCCACGGGTTTGCCGTTGCGCTCCACCCTGATACCGGCATCGCGTGAGACGAACTTCGCGTCATTCCGGAGCCGGTTCAGCGAGGTTTCCAGGTGGTCTTCAAAAACGTCGGCCATTGCGACAAGGTCGACGTTTTCAACACCCGTGAGCAGATTGACGACGGCCTGCGTGCCGCGGCCTCCGCACCCCACCAAGCCGGCCTTCAACCGGTCATTCGATGAGGCAGCGCCGGCGAGCGCCAAGCTGGACGCCGCAGCGAGAAATCCACGACGAGAAACGCTATCAGAGGGATGCATGCGGGCATCATATAACAAGCCAGCACAAGCCGGCGCGTGCCGCCGGCCGATTTTTCATTTTCCTGGCAGGAAGTGGCGCACTTTTCTCCAGTTTCTCGCTTACCACAGTGAGTCCGGGGGACGTAGCGCAGCGGCCGTCACTCACGCTATCGGGAACTCGAGCTGAAGTGTTGCACTCCCGGAGAAAAGGAGAATGATCATGACTAAGAATTTGAGTCGCACGCTGATTTTAACCGCCGCTGCTCTGACGCTGGGCGCCGGCGCGGCCTACGCACAAGACAGGATGAACGCCAAGATTCCGTTCTCGTTCCGAATCACCGGGACCGAACTGCCGGCAGGCAATTACACCGTCGCGCCGCTGGCTAGCGGGTCGGCGATGCTGTTTCGAAATGTGGAAACCGGCAAGGGCGCGGCCGTGCTCGTCCGGAATCCCGCCAGTTCCGCAAACGGGGCTCCGCGGCTTGTCTTCATCTGCGGCGGCGGGGGTTGCTCGCTGGCCAGTCTCTGGTTTAGCGCGGACCGTGGCTGGGAATTCAGAAGCGAGCCGCGATTGAAAGACATCGAGAAGGAACGCCTGGCAACGATCTACGGACACCGCTCGAAAGGCCAGTAGACGCCGGTCAAGCAGTTGGTACAAATGCGCCGGGACTCGCCATGGTCCCGGCGCGTTCTTGTTGTTGTCGGGCATGTTAGACGGTGCAGTGTGACGAGCGCGATCACCTTCACATCATCCTTGTGGGTCAGCCGCGCGTGCGGTAGAATAGCGCCACTGCGGGAGCGGACGCGCATGGAACCGGCAGGCGAAGTTACCGCGCTTCTTCACGCCTGGGGCGCCGGGGACCGGAGTGTCGAGTCACGGCTGTTCGAGCTTGTTCTGCCGGATCTTCACAAGCTGGCCGACCGCATGATGCGAAGAGAGCGGCCGGACCATTCGCTGCAGCCAACAGCGTTGCTCAACGAAGTCTACTGCCGGCTGGTCATGGCGCGCGAACGCGACTGGCAGAACCGGCGCCATTTCTTTGCGGTGGCCGCAAGGGCCATGCGCCGAATCCTGATCGACTACGCACGAAGCCGGCCAAAAGCGGTCCGTGTCCCAGCCGAAGGTCTGGAAGCATGGCTCCAGGGACGCGACGAAAAGATCGAGCTCGCCGTCACCATCAACGGCTTGCTCGACGAGATTGAAGCGTCGCACCCGGACTGGTGCTCCATTATCGAGCTCAAGTTCTTCATGGGGTTCACTGACCAGGAGACAGCCGAGGTGCTGGGAGTGCCGCTTCGAACCGCTCAACGCAGGTTCGGCGACGCGCGGCGCTGGTTGTACCAGAGTCTGGAATCGCGGTCATGTCAGGCGAAAACGATTACGACGAACTTGTAATGTCGCTTTTAGAATCCGCCCTCGATCGCTCTCCCGAGGAGCGGGCGCCTTACTTGCGCTCAGTCTGCCGCGGCGACCCGGCGCTTTACGAAGAGGTCTGGAGCCGGGTCGAGTGGGAACAACGCATGGGCGGCTTTCTACGCGAGCCGCTACTCAGCCCTGAGTGCGTCAGTCCCAGGCTCGAGGCGGGAACGCGCTTGTCGGACCGCTTTCGTATCGTTCGCGAAGTCGGATCCGGCGGCATGGGCGTAGTCTACGAAGCGGTCGACGAAAAGCTCGACCGCCGGATCGCCGTCAAATGCGCGAAGCTGGGCTTCTGGAACCGCTTGCCGCCGGAGGCCCGCAATGCGCGCGAGGTCAGCCATTTCAACGTTTGCAAGGTTCACGACCTGCACGTGACCACCACTCCTTTGGGCGAGGTGGACTTCCTCACGATGGAGTTCATCGACGGCGAGACCCTCGCCGGTCGGCTGAAGCGCAGCGGAAAGCTTCCGGAAGGGGAGGCGCGCGACATCGCGCGGCAAATCTGTGCCGGTCTGGCACAGGCGCACAGGCAAGGGGTCATCCACGGAGACCTCAAGGCCAGTAACGTCCTGCTGGCTCAATCACCAGA
>QHXU01000137.1:16066-17319 GCA_003223065.1 Acidobacteriota bacterium
TGATCACGGATTTTGGGTTGGCCAAGCTGAAGCTGGGCGATGTTGGCGCTCACATGATGAGCGAGCGCGGAGGAACCATCGACTACATGGCTCCGGAGCTGTTGCGCGGCGGGCGGGCAAGTGTCGCTACGGACCTTTACGCCCTCGGTGTTTTATTTCATGTGATGCTCGCCGGACACCCGCCCCGCCGCCTTCCGGAGCCTCCGCAAACCACCCATGCCGATTCCCGGGAAGGTGCGCAAACAAAGTTGGACGTCGCGGCCGAGACCGGGTCGCAGCGCGAGGGCGAAGATCTCCCTTCGCGGTGGACCCGGACCATCACCCGGTGCCTTGAACCACGGCCCGAAGACCGCTTCGACTCCGCGGAGCAGGTGTGGCATGCGCTGGAAGGCCGCCGCCTGGTCGCCAAGTGGGTGATGGCCGCGATGCTCGCTTTGATCGTGGCCCTGCTAGTCACGCTCTGGCAGTTGCGCGAGAAACCCGGTCCTCCGATAAGACTCGCCGTGCTGCCGTTTTCCATTCAGGGCGAACCCGTCCCGAGTGCCGATGGCATCGCATACGATGTCGCGAACCGGTTGTCGGGCCTGCGCCGGAATTTCACCGTGATCTCCCCTCGCGAAGCCACCAGGTACCAGGTCCGTACTGTGCAGGACGCCAAGTCCGTGCTCAACGCTACGCACGTTCTGGAGATGCGGATTCAAAACTCGGGGAAAGTCATCCTCGCTTCGGCCGCAGTGCTTGATATGAGCTCTGGACGGGCCATACGCGAACTCAAGGGCGACTATTCCGTGGACGATACCCCGCTCCTGACCAAGGCACTCATTGCCACCGTAACAGGCGCGTTGGGACTTCGCTCCGGCATCTCGAAGGAGTTGGTTTCTGCCTCAGCGTACCCTTTTTATGTTCAAGGGATTGCCCTTGTGCAGCGCGACGGTGACAGCGCCGACCAGGCGATTCCGTATTTCCGCAAGGCCATTGAGATCGACTCGCGTTCGGCCTTGCCCTATGCAGGGCTGGCCGAAGCCCAGCTCCAGAAATTCTCGTCAGGATATGGGCGCCAATGGCTGGAGCAGGCTCAGCAGGCGATCACAAAGGCCAAAAGCCTAAACGCGGACTCGGTCCCGGTTCTGCTGGCCTCGGGCCTCCTAAATCAGGAGCAGGGTTTCTATGAGCAAGCCGTCCGGGATATCAGTCGAGCTGCGGAGATCGATGCTACCAGCTCGGATGCCTGGCGGCGGCTGGCGACGCTATAT
>QHXU01000521.1:0-261 GCA_003223065.1 Acidobacteriota bacterium
AACGGCAGTTCCGCTTCGGTTTGCGCATCCAGTTTTGAACGGTGGGGCCGGGTATTAATAGCTCTAACCAAAAGAAGCTCCGGTTTTTTATGCGGATCTTCTCAGGGATTCTGGCGTTCGCGCTTTACGGCAACGACCTCCCTGAACTGCCACGCCTCGACACATCCCGTTTTCTGCCCGCGATTCGAGCGCAGATTGAGAGTGCGTGGGATCAGGCCAAGGCGCACCCCCGCGACGCAAGAGCAGCGGGGGCGCTGGCCA
>QHXU01000521.1:288-2733 GCA_003223065.1 Acidobacteriota bacterium
TGACGCTTCACGCCTACCAGCAGTACGATACAGCAGCGCGCGTATACTCACGCGCGCACCTCCTGGAGCCGAACAACTTCGAGTGGGTCTATCTTGCGGGCGCGGCGGAGATGGCGCAGGGCCGCTTCGACACGGCCGCCGAATTATTTCGGTTGGCGCTTCGGATCCAGCCTGAAAATCTCATGGCGGAGTTGCGTCTCGCCGATAGCATGGCCGCTCGCGCAAACTGGGATGAGGCAGGCACACTGTACAACCGGATCGTGGATCAGCATCCCGCCTGTGCTCAGGCGTGGTACGGGCTCGGTCGTGTGCACGCGGCGAAACGTGAACATACCGCGGCGGTACAATGCTACTCCAAAGCGTGCGAGCTGTTTCCAGCTTTCGGGATGGCTCATTTCGCCCTGGCTGGAGAATTCCGGCGACTCGGCGACCAGGCGCAGGCTAACCAGCATCTCGCGGCATACTCGAAAAACACGACCGCTGAACCACCGCTGGACGATCCTTCATTCAAGCGCATTTACGAACTGAACCTGGGCGTTCAAGCCCGCCTGCAACGCGCCGCAGAACTCGCAAAAGCGGGCAGGCTCGAGGAAGCCATTGAGGAGAGTGAAGCCGCCCTGCAGGTGTATGTCAATCTGATCTCGCTCTACGGACGCAAGCGCGATGTAGTCAAAGCCAGGCAGAACTTCGACGAGGCGGTCGCCTTGAACCCGGGCCGTTCTGACGCCTGGTACAACCTCGGGGTCCTCCTTTTCGAACTGCAGAACTATGCCGATGCCGAAAAGGCTTTTGGGCGCGCTCTCGAGATCAACCCGGATTACGCGGAGGCGCGCAACAATCTGGGTGCGATACACGAACAGCAGGGACGGCTCGAGGATGCCGCGAAAGAGTTCCGGGAGTCGATCGCGGCACGGCCGGACTATCCGCTCGCGCGCTATCACCTCGGCCGCATTCTGGTGGCGGAGCAGAAGTACGACGAAGCCATCCAACAGTTCCTGAGGGCGCTTACTCCCGAAGACGACCAGACCACGGTTTATCTCTATGCGCTGGCCGCAACGTATGCGCGCGCCGGCGATCTTTCGCACGCGCTGGCATGGTTCCAGAAAGCGCGCGACGCGGCTATCGCGCACGGCCAGTCCCAGCTGCTGACCAGCATCGATCGCGACCTGAAAGCGCTCGGCGGGGGCCGATAGTGCAGGGCATAGGCCAGAGAAAAAAACCTTTCTTCCATCGTCGCGATTTTCTGAAAATGCTCGCCGCGGGTGCTGTCCCTCTCCCCGGAGCCCGGGCAGACGAACGGCCGATTTTCCGGGACGTCGCTGCCCAGACCGGTCTCAACTTTCGTCATTTCAATTTCGCAAGTGGCCATCACTACATGCCCGAGATCATGGGCGCCGGCGTGGCCCTGTTTGATTACGACAACGACGGCGATCTGGACATCTATCTCGTCCAAGGCACGCGTCTCGACGCGGGCAAACTCGTATCCCCGCCCCCACCCGGCTGGAAGCCCGGCAACCGGCTCTACAAGAACCTGCTTGCGGAGACCGGCGAGCTGCGCTTCGTCGACGTCACTGAAAAGGCCGGAGTGGGGCACATCGGCTACGGTATGGGTGTCGCCGTCGGCGACTACGATAACGATGGCTTTCTCGACCTTTACGTCACCAACGCAGGTCACAACGTGCTGTATCACAACAACGGTGACGGTACGTTTACCGATGTAACGCGGCAGGCGGGCGTCGACGATCCACATTGGTCAACCAGCGCTGCATGGTTGGATTTCGACGGTGATGGTTACCTCGATCTATTCGTTTGTAATTACGTCGATTTCACAGTCCAAGGCAACCGTGGCTGTTTTACACCTCTAGGCGAGCCGGATTACTGTACGCCGAAGATGTACCATCCGGTACCCTGCCGGCTTTTCCGGAACCTCGGAAATGGCAAATTCGAGGACGTCACGGATCCATCCCATATCAATCGTACATACGGGCCGGCGCTCGGCGTTCTGTGTGCGGATTTCAACGGCGACGGCCGCCCCGACATCTATGTGGCAAATGACACCGCGGCGAATCAACTGTGGCTGAACGGGGGCGACGGCACGTTTCGCGAGGCGGCGCTCGAAGCGGGGGTGGCCTACAGCATGGACGGACTCGCCAAAGCGGGCATGGGCGTCACGCTCGCGGACGTTGAAAACAACGGTGGAGAACTGCTGCTGGTGACCAACCTTACGCGCGAAGGCGTGACGGCATTTCGCGGTGATGCGCGCGGCCAGTTCGACGACGCGACCGCGGAACTCGGGTTGCTTCAGTCCACTTTCGGCTACACCGGTTTTGGCGTCCAGTGGTTTGATTACGACAACGATGGCTGGCTGGACCTTTTCATCGCTAACGGCGCCGTCTCACTCTCGGAATCCGATCGCACCGCAGCAGCGCCTTATGCCCAGCGCAA
>QHXU01000003.1:0-305 GCA_003223065.1 Acidobacteriota bacterium
TCCTTCCACCATCGGTTGCGGATCCTGCTCGTACTGCCGCGCCGGCTACTACTCGCAATGCGACCGGGCCAATCCTAAGGGGCCTTCGTCAGGAACGGCGTTTTTCGGGGGCCCTGAAGCATCCGGTCCTTTTCACGGCCTGCAAGCAGAAAAGGCTCGCATTCCGTTTGCGAACGTTGGACTCGTGAAGTTACCGGAGACGGTGAGCGACAACGAAGCAATTCTCCTCTCCGATATCTTCCCCACCGCCTATTTCGGCGCAAAACTGGCGCAGGTCAAGCCTGGCGATACGGTGGCTGTGTTTG
>QHXU01000003.1:388-8225 GCA_003223065.1 Acidobacteriota bacterium
TGGGGCAGTTTGTCATTGCGAGTCTGAAGTTGCTCGGCGCCGGGCGTATTTTTGCAGTGGACACGATTGCCAGCCGGTTGGAGATGGCGCGGTCACAGGGGGCCGAGGTAATCGATTTCAATCACGAGCACCCGGTGGAAACGATCAGGGATCTGACCGCCGGCATCGGCGTGGATCGTGTCGTGGACGCGGTCGGTGTGGATTCCGTGCGGCCGCATTCCGGCCCGGCGGCCAAAGAGTCGAAAGCGAGAGCCGCCGTCTATAAGATGGAACTGCAGGCGATCGCGCCAAAAACCAACCCGAAAGGCGGCAACTGGATTCCCGGTGATGCGCCTTCACAGGTGCTCGAATGGGCTGTCGAAGCGCTGGCGAAAGCGGGGACCCTCTCCATCATCGGTGTGTATCCGCAAACCATGGATTTCTTCCCCATCGGCACGGCGATGATGAAGAATCTCACCATCAACATGGGCAACTGCAATCACCGCAAGTACATTCCCACGCTGGTCGATCTGGTTGCCAGCCACACCATCCAGCCCACGCTGGTGTTGACCCAGATTGAGCCGCTAACTTCCGTAATCGAGGCCTATAAGGCGTTCGACCAGCGCCAGGCGGGCTGGATCAAGGTCGAACTTACACCAGCCGCTTAGCCGTGCAAACTTGTTTCTCCGCCGGGCTGCGGGAACAGTCCCGAACCGCGACTCAAGACTTCCTCCGTGCAAACTTCAACGCCGACCAGTCGGCATCGATCGCGCAAACCTTGTAGTCAACAAGGCCCGCCGCCAGACCCACCGTCCTCACATCGCTTTGGTTGAAATCCACGGTGTAGCCGCCGCTTTGCTTCGGGTGAACGATCCACACAGAACTGCCTTGCGGCAGCCCGACGCTGATATAGTCCATCTCTGTTTCGAGCTCCTGCCGGGAACGGATAAACCAAATCGCCAGTTGCGTCCGCGAGCTCAGTTTCCGTTGGATGTCTACGGCCTCCGGTAATTCCCCCAGCTTTTCTTCAAAGCCTTCCGGCGCCCCCACCAAGGCGACCTTCATTTTCGGCTTGAATCCCAGCTTCTTTACCAGAGGCGTTCCGGCATAACGTTGCATGTGCGGCACCGGCCGCACCGGGTCGGCAGGCGCATTCTTCAACGCTTCCCTCACGATGGACGCTATGTGCTTCCAATCAGAGAAGAACGCATCGGGAAGCTCCTGGCGGATTCGTTCGACCTTTTCTTCCAGTCCCCCGGCAAAGACGATCGGGATCATGCGGGTCGCTTTGCTCGAGCGTAAGCTGACCGCTACCTCTCGCCCGTGGGAAGGAAGCCGGTCCAGATCAATCAGTACGACGGCTGGAGCATTTGCTCGAAATTGGCTCATCTTGGGGACAAGCGGAGACGCATCCACGCGAAAACCAGCGTTTTCCAAAGCACGGGCATGATCTCGAGCCAGATCCTCTTTCCAGGACACCAAGCGCACCAGCAAATCGCATCGACGTGTCATGACCAAAGTCTCACTTCGGGTCCTAGTGAGTCATCGAGTAGAGGACGTAGTTCACGGCAATGCGCATTCCGAGCGCAGAGTATTTTTCCGGATAAAACGGATCGTCTGCCCACTCCCATGAATCGCCGACGTCCGAGTTGAAGGACATGGCGACCATCACGCGTCCGTGCTCGTCATAAATCCCACGCCAGTGTGCAACGGCCCCGTCGTTCCGGTAAGTTGTTCCACGCCGCAACGCCCATTCGCCGGGAATCTGATAGCGATCGTTCAGGTCATAAACCGTGTGAAAAATCGCGTCGGTGTCATCGATTTCGACGATCGGCCGATCCGGAAAAACAAGCTTCATGCTCTCCTCGAACCTCTCCCATTCCTCGGTTCCCCAAAAGTCGTCCAGCATCAGGAATCCACCGCGCAGAAGGTACTCGCGCAGCGTTTTCGCCTGAGCGACGGTCAACTTCCAATCGCCCATTTCCCCGGCGCACAACCAGGGCCAATTGTAGACGTCGTCCCCGTCCTCGAGATTCACCGGCTGTTCCACCGAACGCACATGGATGCGGGTCAAACGCCTGAGCGCAAGCGCAAAATGGCGGTCCGCCCTCGGATAATCCTGCGTCCAGCTGGTTCCGCCTTCTCTCCAATCGAGCGCGCCGCCGTACCGGCGAGAATAGCGGCCAAAACGAGCGTTCGGGTGCTGGGGATACATCAGCCGCGCGAAGACCCACTCGGTCTTCTCTTGCCAATCCGGCGGCAGGGGGATGTTGTCGTACGGTTCCATGCTGGTGTAAACACGAAAAGGGCGCTGGAACCCATACAATGCGGTGAGAAATACAACTCCGGTAACCAGCGGCCACGATGATTGCCGGAGAATCATATCCGTCTACCTGAGAGCATATCATTCAGGTGAATTTTCGTTCCGCCGGTCTGGCGGGAACGCGGGAAAAGCGCGAGAATCAGGATCAGGATGTTTACGCGAACGATGCTCGGATTCTGTATCGCGATGGCGGGAATCCCGACGAACGCGCCGGCTCAATCCAACCGAACGAAGGACCTCTCGTCCGGCAGCTTCCTGGTTGCCCAACGGGATTCGCCCGACCCGAATTTTGCCGAGACGGTCGTTCTGCTGGTGGATTATGGCGAGAAGGGCGCAATGGGCCTGATCATAAACCGCCAGACGCGGGTCCCGCTTTCACGAATCTTCGCGGAAATGAAAGAGGCCAAAGACAGGTCAGACAAAGCCTATTTGGGCGGTCCGGTAAGCAGGACCGGAGTGTTGGCGCTTCTCCGGTCGAGCACCAAACCCGAGGACGCACAGCACGTCTTCGCTGACATCCACTTGATTTCGAGCAAAGCCCTGCTCGAAAAGACGCTCGAATCAGGCGCGGATGCGACCAAGTTGCATGTGTACCTGGGCTATTCCGGCTGGGGCGGCGGGCAATTGGACAGGGAAGTGGAGCTTGGCGTCTGGCATATCTTTCGAGCTGATGCCAATATGGTGTTCGATCCGGATCCCGAATCCGTGTGGACCCGCATGATCCGGCGCGCGGAGATGCAAATTGCGAGTTCGCCTTGGATCGACTGGCCTTACTACTCTTGGCGCAACGCGACCACCGGATCTACCTTGACGGCGCGCGTGGCAGGAATGTAGCTCGCGGGAGAGGACCACCATTGCGAGCAGGGCGTAAGCTAGCCGGGATTCAGCGCCTCTAATAGCGAGAAGGGGAACGTTACCGTTCCCCTTCGCCGCGTCGTTCAGGTTTAACTCTGGAATCGTGACTTCTTGGTCCCCTTCGCGTCGGGGAGTTTTCATGGTACCACCTCTTGCATTCAGACGGGTCCACAGACCTTCAGCGGCTACTCCTGCCGCAATGCGACCAGCGGATCCACCGCGGCGGCCCGCCTGGCGGGAACGTAACTAGCGGCCAGCGCCACGATCGCGAGCACCGCGGCGACCGCGACGTAGGTCATCGGATCGGTCGGCTTCACTTCGAACAGCATGGTGGTGAGGAGGCGCGAGGCTGCCGCCGCGCCCGCGAGTCCCAGGGCCAGTCCGATCGCGGCAAGCACAAGTCCTTGGCCGAGCACCAGCCGCAGAACGTCGCCGGTGCTTGCGCCCAGCGCCATCCTCAGGCCGATCTCATTCGAGCGCTGGCCGACGACGTACGCCATCACGCCGTAAACGCCAGCCATCGCCAGGCACATAGCGACAGCGGCGAAGATGCCCAATAGCAGAGTACGGAACCGGGGCGCGGCGACGCTTTCGGCGAGGGTTGCGTCCATCGTCGTAAACCTCACGGGCACGTCGGGGGAAAGCCCGCGTACTGTTCGCCGGAGCGTCTCGGCGAGCGAACCCGGCGCGGACGGCGTGCGAACCACTAAGCTCATCTCACCCACGGCATGACTGTGCTGTTCGAATGGCATGTAAATTTCCGGCCACGGAGAAACACCGGGCCCCCACTCCCGCACATCACCCGTCATCCCCACGATGGTCATAACCTCGGGACTATCGAGCCCACATTGAATTCGCTTCCCGATGGGGTCTTCGTTCGGGAACGATTTCTTCGCAAGCGCCTCGTTTATGATGGCGACGAACGGTGCGTCTACCGTATCGCGTTCGTTGAAGTCGCGCCCGCGGAGAAGCGGAATTCCCATCGTGCCGAAGTATCCCGGCGCCGTCACCGTAAATACGGCCTGCGGCGAACGGTTTCCCAGTTCCTTCCAACCGGGGCCTCCCTCTATCCAGTAGGCGCCTGCTGAGCCAACGCGGCCGGGCAGGCCGCGCACGGCGCCGGAGGCCAGCACGCGCGGCAGAGCCGCCACGCGGGCAAGCAGTTGTTTATAGAAAAGACTTGCGCGCCGCGCGCCCTCGTCATCCGCGGTCGCGATGCTCGTCTCCATCACCAGCACTTTCTCGGGGCGATAACAGAGCGTGACGTTGTGCAGTGCGATGAAACTTCGGATCAGCAGGCCCGCGCCGGCCAGAAGAACCACGGACAGGGCGATTTCCGCCACTACCATCGCCCCGCGCAGCGCGCCCGTGCCGCCGCCGAGCACGCTCCGCGTTCCCCCCTGTTTCAGCGCGTCGTTCAGATCGATACGTGAAGCCGCCAGCGCCGGCGCAAGACCAAAGACGAGGCTCGCGACCACTGAGGTGGCGAACGTGAATCCCAGGCCCCATCCATCGATCGTGGTTTCGGCCAGGCGCGGCACGTCGGCCGGCGCCGCCGCTACAAGCGCGTCGGCCCCCCAGATGGCCACAACCAGCCCAACCGCGCCGGACAAGAGCGCCAGCACCAGGCTCTCGGTAATCAACTGCCGGATGATGCGCCGGCGGCTCGCCCCCACTGCGGCGCGAATGGCGATTTCGCGCGTTCGGGCCGTCGCTTTCGCTAACAGAAGATTCGCCATGTTCGCGCAAGCGATCAGCAATACCACTCCCACCGCGCCCAGCAGCAGGTATAGCGTCTTCCGGATGCCGCCCACCATCGCGTCCTGCATTCTCACGACCGCTACACTCTTGTCCCCATCCTCAGCCGGATACTGCTGTTCCAGGCGCGCGCCGATCGAGGTCATTTGCGTCTGGGCCTGTTCCAGGCTGACGCCCTTCTTGAGGCGGCCGATAACCCTGTAGTTGTGTCCCGAGCGGCTGCTGGTTTCGCCCAGCAGCAGCGTGGGCGCCCACAGGTCTGTGCGGTTGGGAAACACAAAGCCGGGCGGCGCCACACCCACAACAGTAAGTGCGTGGTCAAAAGCACGGATGCTTTGACCCAACACTTGTGCGTTGCCGCCGAAGTGCCGCTGCCAATAGGCGTAGCTGATCACGGCTACTGGCATGCCGCCCTTCCTCTCTTCTTCGGGCAGGAAAAAACGGCCGAGCGCCGGCTCCGCGGCGAAAACTTGGAAAAACTCAGGCGCGATAAGAGCAACGCCCGCATACTCGGCCTCCTCGCGCGCCCGTACAGCCGTATCGCCGCCGTGATAATAGCTCATGGCTGTAAAGGCGCTTGACTGATCGTGCCAATCGTGAAAATCCGGCGCGGAAGACGGGCCCCCGGAAGTGCCTTTCTTCCAAAGTGGCGAAAGAGTGACGATTCGGTCCGGGTCGCGGTAGCGGAGCGGCTTGAGCAACACCGCGTTGACTACGCTGAAAACCGCCGTGTTCGCGCCGATACCTACGGCCATCACCAGCACGGCAAGCAATGTGAAACCGGGGTTCTTGCGCAGTGACCGGATGGCGAATCTCAGATCCATGCATCTGGTTCAGGCATGCGCCTTGCCAAATGACAATTGTGTGCATCGAAGGGCCTGAAGTAGTGAGACTCTACTTGTGTCCGCTTCCGGGATTCGACGGAACCAGTAACGGGAAAAAGCTACAGCTTTGCGAGCAGGGCCTTCCAGCGGGTCCATGCCTCATTGCGGCCCTTGCGGTTGGGCTCGGAGCCTTCCGGATCTTCGCCGGAACGCATGAAGCCGTGGCCCGCGCCTTCATAAGTGACCGGCTCGTAGGTCTTGCCCAGCGCCTTCATCTGTTCCTGCGCGGTGGGGATAGTCGCGTCGATGCGCGCGTCAGCGCCGCCGTAGAAACCGTAGACCGGGGCCTTGATGCGCGCCATCGCGTCTTTGTCGGGAGGCGATCCGTAGAACACGAAGGCCGCTGCCAGTTCCGGACGATTCGTCGCGAAGCGGAAGGACTGCCCGCCGCCCCAGCAGAATCCTGACACAGCGATCTTGCCGTTTGATGCCGGAATCTTCTTGGCATAATCAGCCACGGCGTTCAAGTCGGACGTGACACCATCCGGAGTTAGCTTAGAGATCGCGTCGCGGGCATCGGTGGGGGAGGCGAAGTCGGTGGTCTTGCCGCCGCCCGACCCGTAGCCTGAAAGCAGATCCGGCGCGACAGCTATGTAGCCCGCTTCAGCCAGCTGATCGGCCAGGCCGCGCACCCAGTCGGTGAGGCCCATGTTTTCGTGGATCACCAGGATCACTGGCGTTTTGCGGCTCGCCTCCGGATACACGACGAAGGCTTGCACGGTTCGGGCGCCGTTCTTGATCGACACCCATTCCTGGTGCCGGGGAGAGGCATCCAAACGTTTCTTGGCGCTATCCTGCGCGTTCACTGCCGCCGGGACCAGCGCGACAACGAGGGCGAGACTCAAGCGTTTGAACATAGTATTTTTAGTGTAGCCTCATGAAATTCTATCTGAAACCTACGTGAACCACGTGCCGCAAAGAGAAGAGTTGGCTTCGCGAAAAAGGGGTGAAAGCAGAGGAAATCGACCTGAATCGAGGGCTCATGGAGGCAGAACTGGACGCGCTCATCGGGTCTCGCGATTACAAACAGTTTCTGAATCCACGTAACGAGATGTACCGCGAGCGCAACATGAAAGAGAAGCCGCCCTCCCGCGCCGAGGCGATCCGGCTCATGGCCAAAAATCCAAATCTGATCCGGCGCCCGATTCTGGTCAACGGCTCGAACATCGCTCTCGGCTTTGAGGAAAAAACATTCAAAGACGTCAGCGGGATTTGATCGCCACCCCAGGTTTCACGCCTCCGACGATCTTGCTGTCCCGAACCACAAACACGCCATTCACCAGCACATGGGTGATGCCTTCTGAGTACTGATCAGGTTTCTCAAAGGTCGCCTTGTCGATCACACGCGCCGGATCGAACACAGCGATGTCGGCGTCAGCGCCTACCTTGATGCGGCCTTTCAGGCTCATTTGGGGCGACATCGATTCCAGGCGTTGCGCCGGCAGCAGCGTCATCTTGCGCAGCGCGGTCATCAGCGGAACGATCTTCTCGTCCCGTGAATAATGCCCGAGCACCCGCGCATACGTCCCCGCGGCGCGCGGATGGCCTTTTCCATGAGNNTGGCCTTTTCCATGAGACATCATGCCGTCGCTCGCCACCATCACGTCAGGACTGGCCACGGCCTGCCGGGCGGCTTCTTCGGGGATCGCGTGGAGGATCACGCTGCCGCCCTGCTTCCGATAGCGCGCGAAGCTTTCCGCGGTGAGGCGCTCGCCGGTCGCGACCCATTGCAGGTCTTTGTACGTGACAGCGAGGCGTTCCTGCCAGCCGTCGTCGAAAACCGCTGAATCGAGGTTCGTTTGGCCAGCGGTGTAGGGGTAGGCTTCGGTGGTGATGTCGAGCCCGCGCCGGCGCGCGCCCTCGATCATTTCAATCGCGAGGCCCGTTTGGCCCAGCGCCATGCTGGTGATATGCACGATGTGCACGGAAGCGCCGGTGATGGCAGCACCGGCGATCATCTCTTCAAGAGATTCGGTGACCGAGCCGGGCTCGACCGCGCCGGGCGAGCGCATGTGCACGTAGCAGGGGGCTTTGCGCT
>QHXU01000003.1:8260-20761 GCA_003223065.1 Acidobacteriota bacterium
ATGCGCAGCACGTCCAGAATCTCGGGATGCGTTGCCGAGGGGACGTACGCAATGCCCAGGCCGATGCCAAGCGCCCCGTCGTCCAGGCCGCGGCGTAGCAGGTCTTCCGTGGCACGCTTCTCTTCGGTTGTGGCACGCCGGTGCGCCGCCGCATCGCGCGGCAGGAAATCGCCTGTATCATGCATTACGGCCATGCGGGCGGGGATGTGTCCCACGGTGGCGCCGAAGTTCACGAGCGCCTTCCCTTCGCGCTCTGTGTACCATCGCTTCACGGGAGAGACGCCGACTTCCATTTCGAGCGCCGTCGTGACGCCGTCGCGAGCCTTGAATCGATAGTTTTCATCGTCCTGGCCGTGCGAATGCAAGTCGATGAACCCGGGCGCGACCACCAGGCCCTTGACGTCCACCACGGTTCCGCCTTGCAACGCCGCCTCAGAAACAGCCGCTATCCGGCGCCCGCGGATACCGATGTTGCGGACGCCATCGAGGCCCGATTCGGGGTCCATGACCCTCCCGCCGCTAAGCACGACATCGTAGGTCTGTGCGGCGAGGCTGCTCGCCGCCACCACCGCCAGAAGCGTCAGTTTCATATCGCGACTCCCTTGCCTCGTTCTTTCGCCCTCCGGACCGCCAGGTGCGCCGCGGCGATGTCCTCAACGGCCAGGCCTAGCGACTTGAAGATGGTGACCTCACCCGCGCTACGGCGTACGGCGGCAGTCTCACCCAATTCGGCGACAATATGGCTTTCCCCGAATCGTCCTTCGGCGATGCCGAGAACTACGTCCCCGGATTCCATAAGCGCCGCCGCGCGTGAATCGACAAACAGCCTCGCGCGGGCAACCAGGGCCGGGTCCATCTCGCGCTCCGTAGGCCTGCATGCTCCCACCGAAATGACATGCGTTCCGGGCGCGACCCAGGCATCCTCGATCACGTGAGTGGCCGAAGACGTAGCCAGCACGATGACGTCCGCGCCGCACACCGCCGCTTTGGCGGACTCCACGGCGCGCGCGCCGGTTTCGCGGGTGAACTGCTCGAGGTTTTTGCGCGTAGGGCTCCAGGCGCGGACCTCATGAAAGTTTCGAACACATCCCAGCGATGCGACATGACTCCGCGCCTGCACGCCGGAGCCGATGATGCCCATGGTCGCGACATCCGGCCGCGCCAGTTTCTTCAATGAAACCGCGGACACGGCGGCTGTGCGCGCCTCCGTAATGTAACGGCCGTCGAGAATCGCCTCAAGCGCGCCGGTTTCGGGGTCGAACAGCAGGATCGTGGCCATGTGAGATGGCAGGCTGCGCACAAGGTTGGAATGATAAACCGTGACGAGCTTCGCACCAAGAGCGGGCGCGGCCGCCAGGTATGCCGGCATCAGACCAAAGAACGCGTGGTGGTCGGCGACATCGAGTACCGTACGCACCGGTTGCACAACGCCCCCGGTGGAGAATGCTTCGAGGGCGTTCTCCATTGCCGCGATCAAGTCTGGCATCGACAACAACTGGCGAACCTCAGTTTCGTTCAACAGCAACGGCATGAGCCTAATACAGTATCATGAAGCGTCAGAATGGCAACAGTCTCCGTGGCCAGCTTGCGAGCGCTCCGCCCGGCGGACGCGCCGGTGTATCTGACCGGAGCCGCGGCGGTCACCTCCGTCGTCTCCATCGCGGCGTGCCAGACGCTGATGGCGCTCGCCGTGCTGGCGCTGATCTTCACCCATGCGAAATTTCGGCTGCCGCCGCTCTGGCTTCCGCTTTCGCTATTCGTTCTGGGAACACTGATTTCGCTCGCGGATTCCGGGCACATCCGCAGCGGTTTGCCCCAAGTGAAGAAATTTTACGTTTACCTGATGCTGTTCCTGGTGGTCAGCGCGCTGCGCAATGTTCGGCAGGTTCGCGGGGTGGCGTCGGGCTGGGCGCTGGCGGCCACGCTTTCCGCCGTGTGGAGTCTGTTCCAATTCGCCCGCAAGTACGAAGACGCGCAGCGGGCGCATCAGAATTTCTACGCTTCTTATGTGGGCAGGCGCATCACCGGCTTCATGAGCCACTGGATGACGTTCAGCGGCGAGATGATGATGACGCTGCTGGTGATCGCGGCAATCGTCTTCTTTTCGATGGACCGCCGCTGGACCGGAGCGTTGATCGGCGCGGGCGCCTTGGGGAGTGTCGCGTTGGCGGCCAGTTTTACACGCAGCATGTGGCTGGGAACAGCCGGCGGCGCGGTCTACCTGATCTGGTTCTGGAGGCGATGGCTGGTGCTGGCTCTACCGGCGGTGGTCGGACTTTTGCTTCTCGCAAATCCGTTCGAGGTGCGGGATCGGGTCATGTCCGCCTTCCGCCCGCACGGAGAGGTGGATTCGAACGAACATCGCGTTGTGACGCGTCTTGTCGGATGGGAGATGATCAAGGCGCACCCCTGGCTGGGAGTGGGCCCGGAGCAGGTGGGACCACAGTTCAACCAGTACATTCCAGACAACGTGGGGCTCCCGCTGCCCATCGGCTATTACGGACATCTGCACAACATCTATGTTCACTATGCGGCCGAGCGCGGCGTACCCACGATGCTTGTGCTGATGTGGATGCTCGGTCGCGCGCTATTCGATTTCCTCCGCGCGCTGCGTCGCCTGCCGATCGCAGCGGAGGAGCGCTGGGTCCTGCACGCGGCGGTGGCGGTGACCATCGCCGTACTCATCGGCGGGTTTTACGAGCTGAATCTTGGCGATAGTGAGGTGTTGTCGATGTTTCTGGCGGTAGCGGGCTGCGGCTATGTTGCCGCGGAGAAGGGAGACGAAAAATGCAAGGCCTGATGATGAACACGCCGCTCACCCTCACGCCTTTTCTCGAACGCTCGGCTCGATTGTTTCCCCAAAAAGAGATCGCCTCCAGGGTGGAGACGGGCATGCATCGCTACACCTACGCCGATTTTCACGGGCGCGTGCACCGTCTCGCCTGGGCACTCGAGCGCATGGGGATCAAGCGCGGCGACCGCGTCGGCTCGCTTTGCTGGAACAGCTACCGGCACCTGGAACTGTATTTCGGCGTGACCTGCTTCGGGGCCGTGCTGCATACGTTGAATCTGCGGCTGGCTCCGGATCAGCTCGCCTACATCATCAACCATGCCGGCGATCGGGTGATACTCGTCGACGCATCTTTAACGCATTTGCTCGATCAGGTCAGGAACGAGATCCGCGGAGTGGAGAAGATCGTGGTGCTCGATGATTCCGGCGAATATGAGGAAATGCTGGCCTCGGCGCCGGCCACGCCTTATGCATGGCCTGAACTCGCCGAAACCGCCGCGGCAGCCACGTGCTATACCTCCGGCACCACCGGGCATCCTAAGGGAGTGCTTTACACGCACCGCGCTCTGGTGCTGCACAGCTACGCCTTGGCGATGGCGGATACGTTTGCGCTTAGCGAGCGCGACACCGTGTTGCAGCTGGTTCCGATGTTCCATGCCAACGGATGGGGCATCCCATTCGCGGCGGTGATGGTGGGCTCAAAGATCGTGCTTTGCGGGCGGCATCTGCAACCGCCCGATATCGCTGAGATAATTCAGAACGAACGCGCCACGTTCACTGCCGGCGTGCCCACATTGTGGATGGGGCTTTACGGCTATCTCGAACACGAAAAGCGCGACATCTCGAGCCTGCGAACGATTGTCTGCGCGGGGTCCGCGCTGCCGCGCCAGTTCGTCGAGCAATACGACCGCAAGTACGGCATCCGTTTCATGCTGGCCTGGGGCATGACGGAAACAACCCCCATCGCGACGGTCGTCTGTATGAAAAGCCATCTCGAGTCGCTGCCTCCCAAGGAACGCTACGACCTGCGCGCCCGGCATGGCCTGCCGGTCGCCGGCGTCGACATCCGCATTGTGGACGAATCCGGTACGGAACTCCCCTGGGATGGCACAACGATGGGCGAGCTGCAAGTGCGAGGGCCGTGGATCACCTGCGGTTACTACAATGATCCGCGCGGGGACGAACGCGGCTTGCGGGAATCGTTCCTGGAAGGCTGGTTCCGCACGGGAGACGTCGCCACCATCGATCCCGAAGGCTACATCCAGATCATGGACCGCACGAAAGACCTGGTAAAGAGCGGCGGCGAGTGGATTTCGAGCGTCGACCTGGAGAACGCAATCATGGCGCATCCAAAAGTGATGGAAGCAGCGGTGATCGCGGTGCCTCATCCCAAGTGGCAGGAAAGGCCCGTGGCCGCGGTGGCGCCCCTACCTCAATTCCGCGGGGAGCTTACGAAACAGGAGATTCTGGATTTCCTGAAAGATCGTGTGGCCAAGTGGTGGCTGCCCGACGACGTGATTTTCATGGAGGCGGTGCCGAAGACCAGCGTCGGTAAATTCAACAAGCGCGCGCTTCGCGAGCAGCTCAAGGATCTTTCGTTGCCCGGCTGATCAAGGCCGCACGGATCGCGGTGTGGGGCACATCAGCCAGCGTGTCGGCGACAAATCCGGTAATGTTGGCGACGGCGAAGCTGGTCCCGTGCAGATTGCGTGCCGCCGGCACGCCCGGAATCGGGCGCGGATAAGGCGACGCATAAAAAACCCCCTCGCGATAACGATAGATTTCGCGCGGGCAGTTTTCTTCAGGCGCCACGCCGATCACATCTGGCAAGCTGCCGGGCAGCAGGTGCGCAGCGCTTACAATCAACGCGCCGGCAGAAAGAGCAGGCTCGAAGCGTTCCCGATGCGCCGGATTCGCTGTGCCGAGGCTCAGATTGATCACGTCCATGCGCTGCTCGATGCACCACTCCAATGCGCGTAGAATCAGCTCAATTTTTGCAGACAGCCGGCGGTCGAACACTTTCACCGCGTAAAGCTCCACATCCGGGGCTTTCTCGCGGATGGCTCCGGCCGCCGCAGTCCCGTGGCCGAGCCGGTCGATCGTATCGGCGTTGAACCCTTCGGCGGTGACACCCACTCCTCCCGCCACGCGCCCGACGTGGGGGTGATCCGCGCAGATGCCGCTATCGATGATCGCGACCTTCATACCACCGCATTCGAAGAAAGGCTGACCGTTTGGTGCGCGATTCGCGCCAGCGAGACCCGATGCGTGATGAGGATGGCGGTGCGGCCGTCGAGCGCGCGGGAGAGCGCTTCGGCGATGACTCGCTCATTGGCTTCGTCAAGTGCCGAGGTCGGCTCGTCGAGCACCAGCACCTTGGGAGCGGCGAGCAGCGCGCGGGCCAGAGCGATTCGCTGGCGCTCGCCGGCCGAAAGCGTCTGCCCGCGCTCGCCGATCATCGTGCCGTAGCCATCGGGCAGCGCGAGGATGCGTTCGTGAATGGAAGCAGCGCGGGCCGCGTCAGCGATCTCGGCGTCTGTAGCCTCCGGGCGCGCGTAGGCGATGTTTTCGCGCACAGTGGTGTGGAAAAGGTATGGAGACTGATCGAGCAGCACAATCGAGCGGCGCACCGTCTGGAGGGAAAGATCGCGCAGTTCGTAACCATCGAGCTTTATGGCGCCTGCGTCAGGGTCGTAGAAACGCACCAGCAGATCGGCGATGGTGGATTTTCCAGCGCCACTGGGGCCGAGGATCGCGCAGATGGTTCCCGCCGGCACGCGGAAGGAGAGGTTATCGAGCACAGCGTCCCCGCCGTGGTGGAAGGCGACGCCATCGAACTCGATTTCTCCGCGAATATCGGAGGGCACCACGGCGTCCGCGCGCTCAACGACTTCAGCTCGCGTGTCGAACAGTTCCCACACGCGCGATAACGAAACTCCGCCGGAGACGAGGTTCGTATACAACCCCATCAGGTTTTGCACTGGCGCAAGCAGCCGCAGATGGTAGGCCATCAGCGCCACCAACCCTCCTGTGGTGAGCGCGCCGTCGATCACCAGCTTGCCGCCGTAGAGGAAAAGCGCGGCAGTCGACAGGGCAAGGACAGTGCCCGGCACGGCTCCGGCGAGAAATGACGTCATCTGCATCCGCATCAGCGCGTCTAGGAAGCTTTGGTTGCGCGCGCGAAACCGCTGGACCTCGCGCGCTTCGGCGTGGGAGGCGACTACCAGGCGGACACCGAGCAGCGTTTCCAACAGAAAGCTGCCGATATCGGCGCTGCGCTCGCGCACGGCGCGCACGCGCGCGGCCAGGCGCTGCTGATAGTGCCGCAACGCCCAAACACTCACCGGCAGGACCGCGGCGCTCACTAGAAACAATCGCCGGTTCAGCGAGGCCATGATCGCCGCGCTGCCCGCAAGAAACACGACGTTCGAGAGCACGCTCAACAGGCTGTCTCCCGATATGCGCTGCACTTCCGCAATGTCGTTGTTGATCCGGGAAACCACGTCACCCAGCTTGGCGCGCGCCCAGAATCGGGGTGAAAGCGTCTGCAGGTGACGGTAGAGCGCTAAGCGCATGTCAAAGAGCACGAGCGCCGACACGCGCACGTACTGGTAGCTTGAAAAAATGTTCAGCCCGAATCCGAGCACAGTAACCAAAATCATCAGGCCGCTGACAATCACCAGCATGCGGAGGTCGCGCTTGAGCAGCGCATCGTCAATCAGAAGTTTTGATATGTATGGCTGAGCCAGTCCGAACGCAGTCGCGATCGCGCCGGCAAGCAGAATCAAAATCAGGCGAGGCCAATAAGGAAGAATGAAGCGGATCGCCCGGCGATATCCAGCGAATGAAATGCCCGGTTCAATTCGAGGCACGAGCATTGTCGGCTATTGTCCAGGCCCTAGCGGCCCGCGGACGGCGTCACGATCATTCCCGTCGTGATATCGGCATTCAGGTCTATGGTGTTGCGTAGCTGGAAGGAGTTCGCGTCGTAGACTTCCACGGTGTAGCCGGCGCCAAAAATGTAGAGGTCCTTGCCGGTGCTCGATATGCCGAAGCTGAAGCGGGACCGGCCATCAAATTCCTGCTTACGCGCCAGCTTGTTCGTCGCGAGATCAAACTCCCAGAATTCCGACCGCCGGTTGCCACCCTGACCGCTGAACGCAACCGTGTAACCCTTCTTGTGATCGGGCGTCACGTGCAGTCCCATCATGCCGGTCGTGGATGGCCCGACCGGCGTGAACTCGAATGTGCGCCTGGTGAGGTCGAAGCGCGCGATGCCGAAAACATTACGGCGCACCACCGGATCCGTCGAGTTGAAGACGCTTATCAGCATCCCGGGTTCCTGGATGGAGTCAAGCGGCATTCCAATGCCGACGTTCGCAATTCCAGGAAACTGGGGTTTGGAAAGCTCGATCTTTTCGACCAGCTTGAAATCGGTGGTATCGAAGATGAGAACGTTGTTGCGGAACACATAGAGGTACTTTCCGTCAGGGGAAAGCCGCATCCCGCCGCCGAAACCGAACCCCGGCGGCTCCTCGTCCTTCGGAACGTCCGCGGTTCGTACGATCTTTTTCTGTGCGAGGTCGACGACCGCAAACTTGGTCGTCTTGTCCTGTTCGAAGCGATCGATCTTCTTCTCGACAGGCCGGATGAGCAGATACAGGAGTTTGCCATCCGGGGACGGCGCCCAGGAATTGTAGCGCATGCGTTTGTTGCCCTCGTCCAGAACGAACGCATTGGTCACCTTGTGCGTGGCCGCGTCAACCACTTCAAATCCGTTCTTTTCGAGTGTGGCAACGTAAAGCGTCTTGCGATCCTCGGAGAGCTGCATGGATCGCGCCAAGCCGGTCGATAACTGAATCCTGTCGACGACCTTCTGCTTCGCTTCATCGAGCACTTGAACGTCCCGGGGCCAGGTGCCGATGAAAAGCATGCCCTGGCCCGGCGCCAGGGAAGCAAAAGCGAACGCAAGAATGAAGAGCGAGCGCTTCATGAGTTACCTTTACGGGAACACCAGGTCAATATTGCGCCAATCCTTTGTAGCGGCGGCGCACTTGGCGGTCCAGTCGGGATAATTGTTCAGGTGATCGGGAACCTGCGCCGGCCAGAAACAAGTGACGTAGCAATCGTACAGATCGCGCTCCACGGGCTGGCACAGTCCGGCGGTGCCTCCTGCCGAATCCACTTCCCATCCCGGAGAAAACACCAATGAACAACCCATGGGCACGTGCGGCCGCGGCTGTTGAGGCGGCCCCTGCAATCCAACCACGTCTTCGTCCAGCGAGGCCAGGTAATCCTCGATCCGGCGAGCCTTTTGATTGATCGCGCGAAGATGTTTCATGCAGCTTTCCTTTCCGAAAAGAGTTCCAGGAAACCCGGGTTTTGTGCGGCGATGGCGCCATAGATCCGCAGGCAGGTATCGGTCCAGCCGCGAATCCATTCGCAATAGTGAAGATTGGGGTGACCGGTGTCGCCGTAGCGTACGTAAGCTTCGTGGTGGCACCCGCCGGCGCATACCGGCCGCGCCCAGCAGACGTGGCAATCGGTTTTCGAATTGATGTGGCCCCGCCCGAGAAAGTCCGCCTGGCGAGCGCGATCGATCCCCGAGCTCACGTGCCCTAGCCGATGCGTGTCCGAATCGACGAAGCGATGGCACGGCGCGATGTCACCGGACGGGCCCACGCCCACGAGGCCGAGTCCGGCGCCGCACGGATGCGATTTGCTCACGCCCTGGTGCAACTCGGCGAGCGTGTCGCTCACGTTGGAAAATCCGTGGTGCTCGCCGCGGAGCGCGTAATCGAGATATTCTCCGGCAAGCCTGCGAAATTGATCGAGCACTGAATCGAGGCCGCGCTCGTTGATGGAGTACAACCGGTTCGGCGACGTAGTCACCGGCGCGAACCCGACCTCGTGGAATCCGAGATCGTGTTTCAGATGCCGGTAGGTTCCGAGCACATCCATTGCCTGCGACGTCATCGTGACGCGGGCCGTGATCGGCCGCGTGCGGTGATCGCGGATCAAAGCGCGCACCTTGGGCTCGATAATGTCATAGCTGCCGCGGCCGTTCGCGAAGACGCGGAACTTGTCGTGCGATTCCTTCGAGCCGTCGATGCTCACCGTCACGCCGATACGCTTATCGGAAAGATACTCGATGATGGCCGGCGTTAGCAGCGTGGCGTTGGTGGTGAGGCTGAAGTCGATATAACGGCCGCGCTCGGCCGCCTGCGCCGAGGCGTAATCCACCACCTGCTTCAGCAGCGGAAAATTCATCAGGGTCTCGCCGCCGAAAAAGGTGATGTGAATTGCGCGCCGGCCGGCAGAGCTCGTTAGCAAATAATCGACCGACGCTTTGGCGGTCTCGAAATTCATGAACTTCGGCTTGCCCTCGGGAGTCGCGACCTTGTCCTCGCCGAACTCGTAGCAGTACTGGCAGGAGAGGTTGCACTGATTCGTGAGGTTCATCACCAAAGTTTGCAGAGGAAACTCTGCGGGCGGCTGCTCGAGAGGCTCGACGAAACCTTCCGTGGTTGCGATCGCGTGGGCTTGATACAGCTCATCGATGACATCTTCACCGGCAAGCGCGGCGAGTTCGGCACGCGTGGCTTCGCCCTGTTCGAGGCGAGCGACTACCGTTGCCGATACTTCATCGAGTTCGAAAATGCCGGCGCTTGGGACCAGGTACAGGAATTTCCGCCCGGCGCCATCAAACGCATGAAATTCACCGAGCCGATAAGTCACTGCCCGACCTCCGGCTGATCCCAGCGCACGTACAGCGGAATCGATACCACCAGGTATGACTTCGCTGTGAGGGGCTTGCCGTCCTTGCCCAGTTCGCCCTTGTACGTCGCCACCACCCATACGTCGCCGTAGTTGTTGCGGCTGAATTTGCGCTTCGGATTCGGGCCCTCGCTCGAGGGTGTGAAAAACCCGGAAGGACTCAGCGCGCCTACGAAGTCTTTGTCGTCATCTCCATAGACCGCGTAGAACTCCTCCACCGACCATTCGGCATCCACTGGTCCCAGTTCGACGTCGTCCGGCGTGTGGGGCTTGTCGTCCGGACCGCGATTATACGCAATTGCATCGAACTGTTGAAATCCCTTCGGATGCGAATTTCCGCCCAAGCGGGCGAGCGCCGTTTCCGGAGATACCTTGAGATAGTCGATCTTGTCATAGACGGCGATGGCGTTCGGGACCACGGCACGGCGCACGGACACGTCCCGTTTGCCGACGATCGCCTTTGCGTCCACATCGACCTCCGCCGTCACGTGTCCCACGTCTTGATCGACGAGCCGCTTTACGGTGACGCCCGTGCCGAAATCGATATCGGCCGCGGTCACGCGCGGGAAGTTGTCGCCATAGATCTTCACACGCTGCGCTGTCGAGCCGGTTTTGAGCATGGTCCGATCGACGGCAAGCACCGACGGGCCGTCACCTGCCCGGCGCAGCGTGACGTCGAAACCGAACTCCTGGTAGGCTCCCCAAAACCACCGTCCTTCCATCTGGGATTGATCCGGAGACACCCACATCACCTCGCGCAGTTCTTCGGGCACGCCTCCGGCATTTGTGGGAGAAGGCGCTGCCGCGGCGCTCTTCGCCGCTGACCGGCCGCGCCAGGAGTAGCCCGTGAAGACGTTCGCCTTGCCTGTGCGCGTGACGGTCGAGCCGTCCTTTAAATACGTCAGCTTGAGGCTCGTGGTGAATTCGTCATCGGAGCCTCCGGGCTCCACCTGCATTTCGCCGATCACCTTGCCGCGGCCGAGCTGATAGCCGGAGACGAGCCACCGTCCGGAAAGCTTCGGTGCGCGCATGCGTGCACGCCAGGTCGCCCATTCCGGAGTGTGCAGAGGATAGGTTTTCGAAAGGTATTCGAGAGCCTGCTCGACCGGCTGCCGCGTGTCAACCCCCGGCTGCGGCGGCGCATCCGAAGGAGGGCGGAATCGGTGGAATGAAATATCGGAAACGGGGTAAAGCCCGGTATGCATCGCAGCCAGCAAATCCCAATCTTCCTTCGAGCGTCTCCAGGACGCAGCCCGCCCAAGTGCGTGGCACGAAGTGCACGCCTCGCGAACCGTGTCGTTAGGGATGGTCTCGTCGATGATTCGTTGCTCCGCGATGTACATCACCGGTTTAGCTTCCTCGGGCGCCAGGCCGTGGGTCGCGGACAGGCTCTTTACGATGGCCCGCGCTTCTTCCGGCTTTAGCTGGAGGCCGTTCAACCGCAGCATCCGCTTGATAGCCTCCTGCCAGCCTTCGGGTGTGGTGCGGACAAAAGAGATGCGCGAAAGGTTGCCCTTCGCGTCTTTCTGATGGCAAGAACTGCACTTCTCGATCACAAGCGAGTCGTTGACCGGGATTCCCTCTTCTGGCTCGGGTTTGGATGCCGCGGCGTCGGGACGGCCCGCTTGCCCCCTGGCGCCGGCTCCGCGCTGCGCAAGCAGAGGCAAAATCACGACTACTGCGAGCAAGAGTCTCATGGCGGCCGTTTCGTTATACGATATCGCAGTTCCAGGCGTGCTAGGGAGCGCTCGCGCGAGTCGCGACCGGGGGCTCGTGCCCGCGCGCGGTTACGCGTTCGAGGCTGACCACGCGATTTCCCGATACGATCAGCGCGTCATCGAAGTTGTTCACCGTGGGGCAAACGTGGCGTGGCACAAGATAGAGCGCGGTTCCGATCTCAGGTCGCGCGCCGCCATCCTGCACTTCGATGGGCAGATGCTCTTCGCTCGGCTTGAGCGGACGCAGGTCCGGGCGCCCGATCACGGCGCAGGTGGGCACGCCGGCATCGGCCGAGACGGACTTGTGGCCCGCATCGCACGTGATGTAGTTCGCCTTGGGGTGGCTCACCACGGTCGAGACCACCACAGCCGCAGGCTGGTAGCCCCACTCTGCAGGTAACTGCGTGAGGCTGGTGGAGTCGCTGTAGACAACGGTCCCAGGCGAGGCGCGATGGACGAAACCGGTGGTCTGAAACGGCTCATATGCGGCCGCGCAAGGGAAAGCCGGCGTACCCGAGGTGATCACCTCTTCGACATGGAATCCGGCGCGTTCCACTGCAGCGACGATTTCCATCAGCCGGTCGTAGCCGCGATGCGCCAGGGTCTGCCGCTCCGACATGAGCGGCGCTGCGACGTGACCATCGTAGTAATGCAACCCGCGAAACGCGAGTCCGGCGGCGTCAACCGCGCGTGCAACCTCGAGAATCGCCGGAATCCGTGCCTGTTCGATGCCGGTGCGATCCATCCCGGGATTGACGTCGATGAAGATGCCCAGGCGGCTGCCGGACCATGCGGAAACTTGCGCCGGATTCTCGGCGAGCACCGAGATGCGCACGCCGGCGTGGTGTTCCGTAAGTTCGCGTACCCGGCGCGCATTCGCGCCGACCACCGGGTATGCCAGCAGCACATCTTTCATGCCGGCCCCGCACGCCGCAGCCAGCTCGACCGTGGTCGAGCACTTCGCCTGCACGATGCCTCGTTCGGCGAGCCGCCGCATGATAAACCCAAGCTTGGCCGTCTTCAGATGGGGGCGCCAGCGATTCGGATCGTTTCCAAGCAGCCGGACCGTGGCCGCGATGTTGCAGTCGACGATATCCGGATAAATCGCGAGCGCGGGCGTGAGCAGTGTCTCGACGTTGTCGATGCGGTAAGGGGTTGCTGAAGTCACGCTACCAGCTTATTCGTTTGGCGGCTCCGAAGGTAGCCGCCGCACAG